>DATAMD010000186.1:0-28728 GCA_036260755.1 Chitinophagaceae bacterium
TCATGTTCTTTGTTTTAAATTATGAATAAAAAATTTTTAATACTATTTTTAGTGATGCGCTTCATCAGAATGTTCTCCTGCAAATGCCTGACCAATAAATAGTGCAGTAAGTGTTGTAAAAACATATGCCTGAATAAATGCAACCAATATTTCAAGTAAATATATAAATACAGATAAAGCAATTAAGAATGGTGATGTACTCCATCCAACAGCAACATTCATTGCTCCAAAAATAAAAATCAAAATAATAAAACTAAGGATGATGATATGACCAGAAAGCATGTTTGCAAAAAGACGAATGATTAATGCAAAAGGCTTTGTGAATATTCCTAATATTTCAACCGGAGTCATTATCGGTTTTACAAAACCCGGTACAGGAGGCCAAAAAATATGTAACCAAAAATGCTTGTTTGTATTAAATAAAATAACAACGAACGAAATAATTCCAAGCATCGCCGTGAAAGCAATATTACCTGTAACATTGGCTGTACCCGGAATTAAACCAACTAAATTATTAATTAAAATAAAGAAAAAAACTGTCAGCAAATAAGGCATGAATTTTTCGTACTTGTGGCCCAGATTTGATTTTCCAATTTCATCACGAACAAATGTAACCACCGGTTCAACTGCATTCTGAAAACCTGTTGGTGCCGATGTAACACCTTTACCATTATTATATTGTTTAGCAACACCGCGCATTAACCAAACCAAAAGTGTTAACGAAATAATTAATTGCACCACATTTTTAGTTAATGAAAAATCGTACACTCTGGTTGTAAGATCGGGAAGGCCGTTTGCATCGGCCGCATAAATTTTTCTCTCGGTATAAAGCGGTTGGCCTTTTGCATCTTTAGCTTCATCTAAATTATGCGCTTTTAAATATTCTTCGGTAGCCACCAGATAGCCATCATGAATTTCTTTCCCTTCATCAAATTTTGAGTAATTAAAAAAAGAAATTCCTTTTGAAGGATTATATAATAATACAGGAAGCGGTATAGCAACCTGATGGCCATTAAAATTAAAAAAATGAAATTCATGTGCATCGCCAACATGCTCCAAAATAATTTTTGCAGGGTTGATAGCGCCTTCTTTTTTTGTTTCGGCAGATTGCCCAGTTTTACCGGCTTCATTTGAAGCAGTTTCCTGTGCCAATAATTTATTAGAAAATATTATCAAAAACAAGCTGAAAGCTGCTACCAGCAAAGATTTCACAGTTCTAAAAGCCATACTTTTCTCTGAATTTGGCGCAAAGATAGGGGTAGAAGCCTTAAAAACGGAATCGAATAATAGGAATTTGGGAAAAAAATTAAGACACCGAAATTATAGGCTTTTTCTTGCGTTCAAACTGCATCTCGTGCAATTTGGCATAAAACCCACCATGTGCCAACAGCTCTTCATGATTACCTGTTTCCTTAATTTCTCCTTTGTCGAGCACAATAATTTTATCGGCTTTTCGAATGGTCGATAAACGATGTGCAATAACGATGGATGTTCTGTCGGATATTAAAGTATCGATCGCTTTTTGAATCAGCAGCTCACTTTCTGTATCGATGGAAGAAGTGGCTTCATCTAAAATTAAAATAGCCGGATTATACAATAATGCACGAACAAAAGAAATTAATTGCCGTTGCCCCAAACTTAATGTGTTACCACGTTCCATCACATTGTAATCGTAATCATCGGGCAACTGCATAATAAATTCGTGCATATCTAACATCCTGGCGGCAGCAATAACCTGTTCCCTGGAAATATCGGGATTGTGCAAAGTAATATTATCCATCACCGAACCTGAAAACAGAAATACATCCTGCAACACCACGGCAATATTTTTTCGCAACAGATCCAATTGATAGTTTTCAATATTTATCCCGTCAATTTTTATGGCCCCTTTCTGAATATGGTATAACCTGTTTAATAAACTGATGATGGATGTTTTGCCGCTGCCGGTATGGCCAACCAATGCCACTGTTTTTCCTGCATCAACCGAAAAATTTATATCCTTCAACACATAATTTTCTTGGTTGTATGCAAACCAAACATGATCGAATTTAATAGCACCTTTCATTTCCCTCAGCTCCCGACTCTCAGCTCCCGATTCAACAGTGACATCAGTATTATCCAGAACTTTAAAAACCCTTTCGGCGGCAATCATTCCCATTTGCAGCACATTAAATTTATCGGCGATAACACGCAACGGGCGAAAAATTAAATTCATGTACATAATAAATGCAACAATCTTTCCCGAAAAATTTATTTTATCACTTGGATTGGTGATAGCCATATTAGCAACATACCAAACAATTAATGCTGTACTTATTGCTAAAACAATTTCAACAACCGGAAAGAAAACACTGTAGGCAAAGATGGCTTTAATGTTTGCATTGCGATGTTCGCGGTTTATTTTTTTAAACTTTTCAAACTCCCTGTCTTCGGCCGCAAATGCCTGTATTATCTGCATTCCGGTAATATGTTCCTGTACAAATGCATTTAAACTTGCCACAGCATTACGCACTTTAATAAAACTTTTGTTTACACTTTCTTTAAAATAATAAGTGGCGATGATGAGTGCAGGAAAAGGAATTAAGGCTATTAACGATAAACGCCAATCCAACATAAACATTGTTACCACTAAAAAAATAATTGTCAGCAGATCGGCAAGAATGGGAATCAATCCATCACTAAAAATGTCATTGATACTTTCAATATCGTTGATGGTTCTAGTGGTTAAAGTGCCGATTGGTGTTTTATCGAACTGAGTAAGATTGAGGTTTAATATTTTCTGATAAACAGTTATTCGCAAATCCCTTACCACATGCTGCCCAAGCCATGCTGTGATGAAAGTAAATACAAAGCGGATAATTGTTTCGGCAATTAAAAAAATAATTTGAAAAATAGTAATGGCAATGATAAACCGTGTTACATTATTTGTATCAGTATTAAATAAAACAGTTTTTAACCAAGCAGGAACAGGAATATCTCTACCCGAAGCTTTATCAACCGTTAACTGAATCAGGTACGGGCGAAGCGGTGCAGATGCAGCCATTAAAATACCCAACAACAAACTGCAATAAAAATATTTATTGTACGGTTTTACAAACTGAAAAACCCTTGCTAATAATGATGTATTGAAAATTTTTTTACCGGTTCCGTTGCTCATGTCCGGGCAAATGTAATAAGATTGTTATGCCATGATTTACCGTTGAAGGAAAAATTGAAATTAATAATTTCTGATGTTGGAATTATTAAGTAATACTCCGGATACTTGCAAAAGCCAACAAATATGATTAAACAGGATAATAAAAAAAATATAACGCATCATTAAATTAAATACTTTAGCAAAAAAGATTATTGAACATTTTAAATCCTGATAATGAAAATTAGTGCGACTTTTATCTCCTTAATATTAGCAGCAATTATTATTACAAGCTGTAACAAAACTGCATCTTCTCCGTCTTATGCACTCACGGGTACATTAAGTAACAGCAGTTCGTTTAATTTAAAAGATTCGTCAACAGTATTTATAAGAGATACAATGAACGGCATTGCATTTATACAAATAATCGGTGTAATTAGTGTTCAAGCGCACGATACCACAGTTGCCGCACTTACTTTTTCTAATATTACAAAAACAGGAACTTATGCCTTGGCCACATTACAAACCACTACCGATACAACAGGTATAATTGCTTATGCTATCGGCAAACACGGGTATGTAAGTATTCCTACAACATCGCCCGGAAGCTTTACTATTACTGCACTTTCAAAAACCAATATTACCGGAACATATAATGCTAAAATGGTTGATTCTGCAAACAATATACTTACGATGCAAGGCTCATTTAACGGTACTTTCATCAGATAGCTGAAAAATTTCAAAAAAAACAATATTATTTTTGAGAGATGTTTAGGTTTTATGCAGAAACTTTTTCCCAATAATGTTATACTGCCAAATTTTTCTTTGGTAAGCAAATATGAGTATTTACTCTAATTGAATTAAAAAGATCAAAGTAAATAATCTGCCATCTCGCAATATCTAATAGTTACAAAGCCATTCATTTCTTATATTCGTACACTATGTTACCTGAGCAAGAAACTGTTTCGGATGCACAGTTGCCACCGTATAATTTAAACGAAGAACAGGAGAAGAAAGAAATTATCAGGCAATACCGTGCATTGTTAAGAAGCCTTCGCCCAAAATTAAAACGGGGCGATAAGGAATTGGTGCGTCATGCTTTTGAAATGGCTGCCGAAGCACATAAAACTACCCGCCGCAAAAGTGGCGAGCCTTATATTCTGCATCCCGTAGCCGTTGCCATGATTTGTGTGGAAGAAATTGGTTTGGGCGTGCGAAGCACCATTTGCGCTTTGCTGCACGATACTGTTGAAGACACCGATATTACTTTGGATGATGTTGAAAGAGAATTTGGGACCGAGATCGCAAAAATTGTTGATGGTCTTACAAAAATTTCAACAGTTATTGATACTAATATTTCGCAACAGGCCGAGAACTTCAAGAAAATTTTATTAACGCTTACCGATGATCCGAGAGTGATATTAATTAAACTCGCCGATCGTTTGCACAACATGCGTACGCTCGACAGCATGAAGCGTGAAAAGCAATTAAAAATTTCATCCGAAACGGTTTGGGTTTATGCACCGTTGGCACATCGGATGGGATTGTATTCTATTAAAACAGAATTGGAAGATCTGGCAATGAAATACATGGAGCCGGAAGCCTACAAAGAAATTGCAAAAAAATTATCCGAAACAAAAAGAGAAAGAACAAGATATATCAACGAATTCATCAAACCAATTAAAGAAAAATTAATTGCTGCTGATTTTGATTTTGAAATGTATGGCCGGCCAAAAAGTATTCATTCCATCTGGAATAAAATAAAAAAGAAAGCAGTTTCATTCGAAGAAGTATATGATTTATTTGCCATTCGTGTTATTTTAAATTCTCCTCCCGAAAGAGAAAAAGAAGATTGCTGGAAAGTGTATTCGATGATAACCGATGAATACACGCCATCGCCCGAACGATTACGCGACTGGTTAAGCAATCCAAAAAGCAATGGCTACGAAGCCTTACACACAACGGTTATGGGGCCGCAGGGTAAATGGGTGGAAGTGCAGATACGCACAAAACGTATGAACGAAATTGCAGAAAAAGGTTTGGCCGCACATTATAAATACAAAGAAGAAAGTAATACAGAAGACCGTTTTGATAAATGGTTTGGGCAAATTCGCGAAGTGCTTGCAACACAGGATTCGGATACGGTAGATTTTTTGCAGGATTTTAAAACATCATTTCTTGCCGAAGAAATTTATGTTTATACGCCAAAGGGTGAAGTAAAAATGTTGCCTACCGGAAGCACCGCTTTGGATTTTGCATTTTCAATTCACTCGGCCATCGGCACAAAATGTATTGGTGCAAAAGTGCATCACAAATTGGTGCCCATCAGTCATAAATTAAGAAGCGGTGATCAGATCGAAATTATCACCAGCAATAAACAGAAACCATCCGAAGATTGGTTAAGCATTGTTGTTACTGCCAAAGCAAAGAGTAAAATAAAAGATGCGTTGCGTGAAGAAAAACGCAAAGTTGCAGATGATGCAAAATATATTCTGCAACGAAAACTGGAAGGTATGGGTGCGGCATTCACTTCGGGAAATATTGAAGAGTTGGTTCATTTTTATAAACTGCCATCTCAGTTAGATTTGTTATATAAAATTGCAACGAAGAATATTGACCTGAAAGAGTTAAAAGATTTTCATGTATTGGGCGATCGGTTGGAAGCACCAAAGCCAAAGCCGGCGATAACAGAATTAATTCCCGATC
Source organism: Chitinophagaceae bacterium (assembly GCA_036260755.1). Lineage (GTDB taxonomy): Bacteria > Bacteroidota > Bacteroidia > Chitinophagales > Chitinophagaceae > CAIQDX01. The sequence goes on from DATAMD010000186.1 coordinate 5,840, forward strand.
AACCTTATCAAAAACAATATTCAAAAAAAGAAAGTGAACTGATCATCTTCGGCGAAAGCAGCGATAAGATTCAATATGCTTTGGCTAAATGTTGTAATCCCATTCCTGGTGATGATGTGTTTGGTTTTATAAGTACCGGAAAAGGATTAATCATTCACCGAACCAATTGCCCCAATGCGCCGCAGTTATTGGCAAATTACAGCCATCGTGTTGTAAAAACAAAATGGGCAAAAAATAATGAGATCGCTTTCTTAACCGGATTAAAGATTATTGGTTTGGATGATGTTGGCGTAATAAATAAAATAACCAATGTTATCAGTGGCGACCTTAAAATTAATATTGCAGGTTTAACCATCGAGTCGGGCGAAGGTTTATTTCAGGGAATCATTAAAATTTTTGTACACGATAAAGAAGAATTGGAAGAATTGGTTGACAGATTAAAAAGTTTACAGGGCATTCAAACCGTTGACAGATTTGATATGGATGATGCCAAATAAAATTATTTCCGCACTAATTTTTATAATCGTCATTTTCAAACAATCCATCACTTACATTTGCTGCATTAATTCTTATTTATGGTTGATGTTATATTAGGTTTACAATGGGGCGACGAAGGCAAAGGAAAAATTGTTGATTACTTTGCTCCCAAATACGATGTGATTGCACGTTTTCAGGGCGGACCAAATGCCGGGCATACTTTGTATGTTAACGGGGAAAAAATGGTATTGCATCAAATACCTTCGGGTATCTTTCATCAAAACACAGTAAATATTATTGGTAATGGTGTTGTGCTCGATCCGGTAACATTAAAAAAAGAGTGCGATAAAGTTGCTGCTATGGGAATTGATGTAAAGAAAAATTTATTTATCTCCGAACGCACTAATATTATTGTTCCAACGCACCGTGCTTTAGATAAAGCAAGCGAAATGCAGAAAGGCGAAAGCAAGATCGGTTCTACTTTAAAAGGTATCGGCCCGGCTTATATGGATAAAACAGGCCGCAATGCTGTTCGCGTTGGCGATCTGTTGGATAAAAGTTTTATTTCGCAATACATTAAGCTTCGTTTAAAACATCAGAAGCTGCTCGATAATTTTAATTTTACTGAAGATATCACTACGTGGGAAGAAGAATTTTTTGAAGCATTGGAATTTCTTCGCACATTAAATATTGTGAACGGCGAATACTTCATCAACAATAAAATCTCCGAAGGAAAAAAAGTTTTGGCCGAAGGTGCACAGGGAAGTATGCTAGATATTGATTTCGGAACATTTCCTTTTGTTACTTCATCAAACACAATATCGGCAGGCGTTTGCACAGGTTTAGGCGTTTCTCCAAAACAAATTAATGAAGTGCTGGGTGTAACAAAAGCTTATTGCACAAGAGTTGGCGGCGGGCCATTCCCTACCGAACTGGAAAATACAACCGGCGAACAATTAAGAAAAGTTGGAAACGAATTTGGTGCAACAACAGGCCGTCCACGCCGTTGCGGCTGGATTGATTTGGTTGCATTACGTTATGCCTGTATGATTAATGGCGTAACAAAAGTTGTGATGACCAAAGCCGATGTTTTAGATGCTTTTGATGAATTAAAAGTTTGTACATCGTATAAAATCGACGGAAAAGAAAATGAACAAGTTCCTTTCCAGATGAACAGATCGAAAATCGAACCAATGCATAAAACTTTTAAAGGTTGGAATATTGATACTACAAAAATTAAAGATGCAGCAAATCTGCCTGCACAAATGTCAACTTATATTGATTTTATTAACGGCTATATTGGCGCCCCGGTAAAATTTGTTTCAAATGGTCCGGGTCGTGAGCAGATTGTTTGTTTGTAATTTTTTATTTTTTAAAAAATACTCAAAAATTTTTGGTTACTAAGGTTTTACTTTGAAATTTTACACCTCTAAACTTATTAGAACATGGCAGCGAAATCTGATAAGATCAAAAAAGCTACAACTTCTAAAAATGTATCGGATGATGATACATTAAAAACTAACTCCAAAAGCAAAAAGCAATTGGATGATGATGATGATTTTAATGACGACGATGATGATGATATCAAACCGTCAACAAAAAAATCTGCATCTAAATCTTCGTCTAAAAAATCAAAAGTTGATGACGATGATGATGACGATGATATAGAAGAAAAAGAAGACGATTGGGAAAAACCCGAAGAAGAAGACGATTGGGATCCCGACTTTGATGAGTTTGACGTTCCAAAATCAAAAGGTAAAAAAGCACCATCATCAGGCAAGAAAAAAGCTGATGATGATGATGATTTTAAAATTGATGAGGATTTTAAAGAGTTCGACCTCTTTGATGATAAAGACGAATTTGATGATGATGAAGACGATGATTTTTGATCATCTAACCAAAAGTGAAAAAAGCTATTTCTACTTTTAACGTAACTGATTTTAATTTATTTAAACAACAGATGTTGAGCTGGATTAACCGGTTCAACATTTGTTGTTTATTGGATAACCATCAATACAGTTCTAAACACAACAGCATAGAATGTATTGCTGCTGCGGGTTGTGTAAATTTTTTTACCGTCGGTGATAATGTTCGGCAACAGTTAAAAACATTTCTTCAGGAGAACAATGATTGGTTATTTGGTCATGTGGGTTACGATTTTAAAAATAAAATCGAACCTTTACAATCAAATCACTTCGATGGTATTGAGTTTCCCGATATATTTTTATTTCGGCCCGAAGTGGTGATCAGGTTATCCGAAAAAGAAGCAGAAATTTCTTCGTCTGATCTTCCTCCGAAAAAAATATTCGATGAAATAGTTCAGGAAAAAATATACCATCAATCAAGATCATCAAATATTGATCCCCGACCCAGAATTTCCAGGCAAAAATATTTGCAAATTATTCAACAACTTAAACAGCATATACTTCGCGGCGATTGTTATGAAATTAATTTTTGCCAGGAATTTTTTGCCGAAGAAACTATTATCGATCCTCTGAATATTTATCATCAACTCACTAAAATTTCGCCTGCACCCTTTGCCTGTTTTTATAAACTGAATGATAAATATCTTTTGTGTGCCAGTCCCGAACGGTATATCAGGAAAATAAAAAACAATATTATTTCGCAACCAATTAAAGGAACTTTTAAACGCAACCTTATCAATCATCAACAAGATGAACTGCTAAAAAAACAATTAAGCGAAAGTGCAAAAGAAAAAAGCGAAAATGTGATGGTAGTTGATATGGTTAGAAACGATTTAAGCAAAATTTGTAAAGAAGCAACTGTTGCTGTTGAAGAGTTATTTGGTGTGTATTCGTTTCCGCAGGTGCATCAAATGATTTCTACCATCAGTGGCGAATTGCAGGATGGTATTGATTTTGCCGATGTTTTACATGCCACGTTTCCAATGGCTTCCATGACCGGTGCGCCTAAAAGAAAAGTGATGGAATTAATTGAAGAAAACGAACAAACAAAACGTGGCATTTATTCCGGTTGCGTAGGTTACATTTCTCCCGAAAAAGATTTCGATTTTAATGTGGTGATACGAAGCATTGCTTACAATGCAAACAATAAATATTTAAGTTATCAGGTTGGCGGCGGCATTACTTTTAACAGCGATGCCGAAAAGGAATACGACGAATGTTTACTAAAAGCCGAAGCAATTAAAAAAGTTTTACAAAATAAAGTGTAAGATTATTTTGAAGAGCTGGCTGTTGTTGTACCATCCAGCAATGCACGGATCGATTGCAATAAAATATCTGCTTTTTTTGCTTCAAAAATTATTTTTTTATCATTGGGTAAACGCATCGCATAATTTTTTCCTTCTGCCAGGTCTTTATCAAAACCCGGATTCCATTTATTAAACTGCACAATATCCATTAATAAAAAATTGGTAAGCACCACCGAATTATACCGGCCGTTAATTTCGGTTACATAAGTATCTGCCAATTCTTGCTCAGTTAATTTATTTATGTTGCGATCAAGATTTTGATTTGCTAAAAATATTTTTGTTTCGGCAGCCGTCATTGTTGTTAAGCCTCCGCCGCCTTCAAACAAATAATGAGTGGCAATATATTTTTTTACGTGCGTTCTTGTTTCTTCTCTCAGCAAATATTGAATTGTCCAGAAATCCCTGCTGCCAGTGCGTTCTATCGCCTGTCGAATTCTTCCGGCACCGCCATTGTAAGCAGCAATTACCAATAACCAATCGCCAAATTCATCGTATAATTCTTTCAACAACTTTGCTGCAACATGTGTGCTTTTGCTAAAATCGGTTCGCTCATCGTTATATTTTGCAGTGCGCAAACCAAACCGGTGTGCTTCGTAATCCATTAACTGCCACGCACCAACAGCGCCGGCCCACGAAACTAAATTCGATTGAAAATGGCTTTCAATCACACTTAAATATTTTAATTCTTTTGGCACACTATATTGCGGTAAAATAATATCGCACACATCGAAATAAGGCCTGGCCCACGATTTCATCTTCTCCAATTCTTTGCCTTGTTTGCGAATATATTCCTGCGTAAACGAAACAGCCTGCGGATTTAAAACCGTTTTAAATGTTCGCCCCGAAATGGTATTTCTTTCGGCAATGATACTTTTAAATTCGAGTTTATTATCAATGGTTGTATCGGTATAAAATGATTTTGCATTTGCAATAAAAAAAATATTTGCCGCAAAAAATAACAGCATCATTTTTTTAATTGCAGAAAAATTAATTATATAAATACCAAACCATTTCATTTAAAAAATCGGGTTGCAGATTTTTATGTTACCGGCTGCATCGTTTCAATTGATCGCCTGTTGCCACGCTCGTTTCAACGTTCCATTTTTATGGCATCAACTCACGGCTTTAATTGTATCATTTGTTTTGAAACCGAGAGCAAAGATAATTCATCAAAATGTTTTGTCATAACCTGTAAGCCAAAAGGCATGCCATTGCTGTGTTTGAACAATGGGACAGAAATACCCGGAACACCAACAAGGTTTGCATAAACCGTATAAATATCAGCTAAGAACATTTCAATCGGATCATCACTTTTTTCGCCAATCTTAAATGCAGTGGTTGGAACAGTTGGCGAAATAATGGCATCGTAGTTTTCGAATATTTTTTTTGTTTGGTCGCTCAGCATCCTTCTCACCTGCTGCGCTTTTGTAAAATAAGCATCGTAATAACCGGCACTTAAAACAAATGTTCCCAATAAAATACGGCGTTGCACTTCTTTACCAAAACCTTCGCTGCGGCTTTTTTTGTAGAGCTCGGTTAAATCATCATCCCTGTTTAAAGCGGCTCTGTATCCGTATTTCACGCCATCGAATCTTGATAAATTGCTTGATGCTTCGGCAGTGGTAAGAATATAATAAGTTGGAACAATGTAATTCAGCAAATCAAAATCAACTGCTTCAACAACATGGCCTGCATCTTTTAATGTTTGGATATATGTTTGAATAGATGATGCAATTTCTTTATCTAATCCTTCATGCTCTAATGCCTGTTTAAAATAAGCAAAGCGATAAACTTTTTTTTCTTCTTTTAATTCAGCAGAATAAGATGGAACTTTTTGTTGCGATGCTGTGCTGTCGAAATCATCGGCACCGGCAATAGTTTCTAAAACCAATGCAGCATCATCAACATTATTTGCAAATATCCCGATCTGATCGAACGAAGAAGCATACGCAATTAATCCATAGCGCGAAATCCTTCCGTATGTTGGTTTTAATCCAACTACACCGCAAAAATCTGCGGGCTGGCGAACAGAGCCACCGGTATCGCTTCCTAAACTAATCATGCATAATCCTGCCTGCACTGCAACAGCCGAGCCACCCGAAGAACCGCCCGGCACACGGGTTTCATCGATTGCATTTTTAACAACACCAAATGCAGAATTTTCGTTGCTGCTGCCCATAGCAAATTCATCGCAGTTATTCCGGCCAATGATGATGGCATCTTCGGCCAATAATTTTTCAACGGCAGTGGCATTATAAATCGAAGTAAAATTTTCAAGGATTTTTGATGATGCCGATACCCGATGGTTTTTATAACAGATAACATCTTTCAAAGCAATCACAACACCGTGCAATTTGCCAAGCGGTTTTCCCGAATTACGTTTAGCATCTAACTCTTGTGCACGCTGCAATGCTTCATCTGCAAATATTTCCAAAAAAGAATTGAGCTGTTTATTTTTTTCTATTTCAGATAAATAATGTGTTACTGCAATTGTACAGCCATCAGAATGTTCTGCTAAAAAGGATTGATAATTTTTTATTGATTGAAATGAAAACAATTTTTTATTTTTTATTTTGATTGATTAACTCCATTCTGTGGCTTCTTCTTTCGCTTGTTTTTTCTCAACACGCAAACAAAGTAAAATACTTATTTCATACAAAATGATTAAAGGAATACTGCAAATAACAGTACTTAAAATATCGGGAGGAGTAATGATAGATGTTACAATAGTTATTATCAAAATAGCATGTTTGCGATATTTTTTTAAGAACTTAGAATTTACCACTCCAATTTTTGCCAAGAAATATAATACCAGCGGAAGTTGAAATGCCAATCCACTGCCTAACACCAATGGCATCATGGTATTAAAATAACTGGCAATGGTCCAAAAATTTTCAATATTGCTATCTAAAGTAAAACTTGCAAAAAAGTAAATAGTATAAGGTGCCACAACAAAATATCCGAATAAAACCCCAATAAAAAAAAGCAATGATACCCAAAAAATAACTCCACGGGTTCCTTTTAATTCATTTTCTTTAAGTGCAGGTTTAACAAATTTCCAGAATTGCCAAAACACATAAGGAAAAGCAAGAATCAATCCTCCGATAAAAATCACATTTATAAAAACATTGAATTGCCCTGCCACTGCATTACTCTGCATTTTAACATGAATATTCATTAAACATAAATCATTAGCCATGTTTAATGCCTTGCCCAGTTTGCATAAATAAGTATAGGTAGGAAAATCGGGATGAGTTGGTCCCATTAAAATGTTTCTGATAATAAATTTATTATATATCCCTACAACAATGGCTCCAATGCCAATTGCGATTACCGACCTGAACAAATGTTTTCTCAATTCATCAATGTGATCGATAAAAGACATTTCTGCTTTTAATTCTGAAGATGATATTTTTGAAAAAAAACCCATTCAAATGCGAAGATTTAAACGATATTAACAAAACAAAACCCCGCAAGAAAAGATTTGCGAGGTTTAAAATAATTAGACAAACATCTTATGATTTTGAATCGTTCTTAGGAGAAGATTCATCATTAACATGTTCTTCGATCTCTTTTTTTACATTGTCTTTAGCATCTTTAAACTCTCTTATTCCTTTTCCTAATCCGCGCATTAACTCGGGTATTTTTTTCCCGCCAAAAAACAACAATGCCAATATTATAATTAAAATAAGATGCTGCGGCGCAAATAAGTCTCCCATAAAAAATAATTTAGTACGGCAAGGTAAAAGAAAAATAAAGATTACTGAAAAAAGGTTTTGCTAAAATCTCTTTTCTTTAATTCTGGCACTCTTTCCACTCCTTTCGCGTAAGTAGTACAATTTAGCTCGGCGAACTTTACCAACCTTATTCAATAAAACTGAATCTACATTTGGTGAAAAGAAAGGAAATAAACGCTCAACACCAACGCCATCAGAAATTTTACGAACTGTGAAAGAAGCGGTAGCGCCTGTACCCTGAATTTTTACCACATCGCCGCGGAAACTCTGGATACGTTCTTTACCACCTTCTACAATTTTATAGTTTACAGTGATATTATCACCTGATTTAAACTTAGGGTAATCTTTCTTACCGGTTAACTGGTCGTGTACAAACTTAACTGCTGCGCTCATAACTTTAATTTTTGCGGACGGCAAAGGTAATAGAAAATTTCAAATTTCAAATTTCAAATTCAGGTTTATTTATCTGGCCACATTTACCGCTCTTTTTTCGCGAATAACGGTTACTTTAATTTGACCCGGATAAGTCATCTCAGTTTGTATTTTCTGTGCAATCTCGAAACTTAATTTATCGCTGTCAATATCAGTCACTTTATCAGCTTCAACAATTACACGTAACTCACGTCCGGCTTGAATTGCATAAGCTTTCTCCACACCCTGATAATTCAACGCCAAATTCTCTAAATCTTTAATTCGTTGCAGATATTGCTGCATGATTTCGCGTCTTGCACCGGGCCTTGCACCGCTGATGGCATCGCATGCCTGAATGATAGGTGAAATCACATATTGCATCTCCATTTCGTCGTGGTGAGCGCCAATTGCATTAACTACAGCAGGGTTTTCGCCATATTTTTCGGCCAGTTTTGCTCCAAGCAAAGCATGACTTAATTCTGTTTCTTCATCAGGAACTTTACCAATATCGTGCAATAAACCTGCTCTTTTGGCCAATTTAGGATTCAATCCTAACTCGCTTGCCATGATGGCGCATAGATTGGCAGTTTCGCGGCTATGCATCAATAAATTTTGTCCGTACGAAGAACGGAAACGCATCTTGCCAACAATCCTAACCAATTCTTTATGCAAACCATGAATGCCCAATTCGATCACTGTTCGTTCGCCAATTTCCATGATCTGTTCTTCCAATTGCTTGCGGGTTTTTTCAACTACTTCTTCAATTCGCGCAGGATGGATACGGCCATCGGCAACTAATCTTTGCAAACTTAATCGGGCTACTTCACGGCGAAGCGGATCGAATGAAGAAAGGATTACAGCTTCTGGAGTATCATCAACAATTAAATCAACACCTGTGGCAGCTTCGATGGCACGGATGTTACGGCCTTCACGGCCGATGATCTGCCCTTTGATTTCATCCGATTCCAGATTGAAAACGGTAACTGTATTTTCGATCGTTTGTTCGGCGGCGGTACGTTGAATTGATTGAATAACAATTTTACGGGCTTCCTTATTGGCCTTTAATTTTGCATCCTCTATAATATCCTGTTGAATAGACAGAGCTTGCGTTTGGGCCTCATGTTTTAAACTTTCGATTAATTGCGACTTGGCTTCTTCGGCACTTAGATTAGAAATTTTTTCCAACCGTCTGATATGTTCTTCCTGATGTTTTTCGAGTTCGGTACGTTTAAGGTTTACAATTTCTATCTGCCTGTTCAACGCATCTTTGATACCCTCATTTTCCTTGAGTTGTTTATCAAGCGCAGTTTCTTTCTGGTTGATAGAAATTTCTTTCTGTTTAACACGGCCTTCGGCATCGCTCATTTTGCGATTGCGTTCAAGCACCTCCTTATCGTGTTCTGATTTAAGCTGAACAAATCTTTCTTTTGCTTCGAGTTGTTTTTCTTTTTTAATAGTTTCGGCCCTTAATTCAGCTTCTTTTAAAATATTCTGTGCCTGAGCCTCAGCGTCTGCAATTTGTTTTTTTGTGTTTTTAGCGAAAAGAAACCTACCTGCTACAACACCCACAATTAGTGATGTTACACCAATTATAATAGATAATATACCTGTTTGATCCATGTTGATTAGATTGTTTAAAATAGTTCACAAACATAATTTTCACACAATGCTTCATTTTTATATAAATGAGCGGTAATGTGCGAAGATAAATAAATATACAAAGTGAAAAGGAGTGAGAACGAATTAATTATCAGAATAACTGTTAAAGCTGTTATGCCTGATCCGATAATATTTTATCCAACAGCGTTTCGAATGATGCTAATTTTAATGCTGTTTCCTGTTGTTGAATGATATCTGCGGTTGATTTTGTTTGTTCGGTTGCAAACCAAAGCAACACCATCGAAACATAATCCTGATTATCTTTTCCGGCAAACTTATTTTTAAATTCAAACACTTTATCGTTAATAAGTTTGGCGGTTTTACGAATCATCTCTTCGTCTTTCGGCTCTACCTTCAAACGATAAGTCCTGTCTGCAATCACAATATTTATAGGAATCATTTCTGCCATATTATTCTGCATTCAGTAATGAAAGACATTTATCGATTTCTTTTAAATACACATCGATCCTTTTTTGCAAATTAATTTTTTCATCATCACTCCGGTTATTTACACCAACCTGAACAGCATCTAATTTTTGCTGCATCAATTCTATTTGTTCGGTTTTTGAATTGATAATTATTTTTTGTTTCTCTGTTTCTTTTTTTAACTGTGCATTTTCTTTTTGAGCAGCCTCGTACTGCTTCAGCAATTGTTGAATTTTTTGCTGAATATTTTTTAACTGAATATCAATCGGGCCATTCATTATTAATCGGTAATAATTTTTTTATGTTGATTATCAGTTGGTGATGCGGTGTCTTTACTAACATAAACCCATGCCACTTTGCCCGATTCTAATGTTACTGCAATTCTTTTATAATCGTCCACTTCATATTTGTCTGCCTGCAAAAGTTCATCTTCGGTAATCGAAAAAACAGAGCCTTTTATTTTATCACCGGCATTGGAAGTATAAGTTATAATTGGATGTTCACTTAATCCGCTCGACGCAATTACAGCCTCGTCGGTTATTTTTAAATACGTAAGTTTAAAACCAACAAGGTTATCAACACTTCCTTCCAACTTTCTTCCAAAGGTATCTTTCTGAACCGATTCTAATTGCAATGTACCGTAAGAAAAAAGGTTTTCCATTTCGATTATTAAATTTAAATGATGTGGTTGCTGTTGTTATTTTCTTATTTCGGCACCCAATTCTTTTTCGAAAATATCAATCAGTTTATTAACCATGCTGTCGGTTTCTTTATCGGTTAGTGTTTTATCTTCATCCAAAAAAGTAAAATTAACCGCCATCGATTTTTTATCGGCACCTATTTTATCGCTTTCAAAAACATCGAACAAACGAACCGATTGCAGTTTCGATAATTTTGTTTTCTTCACTGCATTTTCTACAGCTTCATAAGTGGTTGAACGGCTTACAATCAATGCCAGATCTCTCTGTACCGCAGGGAACTTGGGCACTTCTTTATAAACTATTTTTTGTTTTTCTGCCAGCTTCAGCAAATCAGCAAAATAAATATCGATAAAATAAACCGGTTGTTTGACATCAAAACCGGCTAATTGTTTTTTGCCAACTTCAACCAATCTTGCCAATAGTTTTTTGCCGTGATAAAATGCAATGCTTAAATCATTCGATTCTTCTTTTGCAAAATGAATTTCATCTGCAGCATTTAAATTAAAAATACTGCCGATAATTCCTTTCGCTTTATAAAAATCCTGTTGCTTGCTTTTCTCTCTCCACGATTCTTCGTGATCAGATCCGGTTAAATACAAAGCCAGATGTTCATCTTCTTTATACTCGCCAACCGCTTTACTGCTGTAGGTTTTACCAAATTCGAAGAACTGCAGGTTATTATTTTTTCGGTTGATATTGTATGCAATAATTTCTAATCCGGTTTCGAGCATCGATGGCCGCAACACATCCAAATCGGCACTCAAATTATTAATCATTTTAACTGTTGATTGCAATACTTCTTCACTGAAATATTTACTGTTGGTGATGCTGTTGGTGAATATTTCATTAAACCCTAATCCAACCAAATAATTAGAAATTTTTTCTTTCAATGATTCTTTTAATCCCGCCACTTCAACTGATGGCGAAATGGTAATGGATGTTGGAATATCAATATTATCTAATCCGTCAATACGCAAAATTTCTTCAACAATATCTGCCGGCAATGTTATATCGGGCTTGCTGAAAGGAACCGAAACCCGCAATTCGTCAATGCCTTCTTTAATTGTTTCAAATCCTAACGAAGTTAAAATCCGTATCACTGCATCCTGATGATAATTTTTACCGCTTAATTTTTTTAAGTAATGATATTTTAATGCGATCTGAGTTTTTTCTTTTGGTTTTGGATACACATCAACCACATCGCTTGTTATTTCGCCACCGGCAATTTCTTTAATTAACAATGCTGCACGTTTTAAAACATTTACGGTGTTAGAAATATCTACGCCTTTTTCGAAACGCGTTGCAGCATCTGTCCGTAAACCATGCTGTACCGATGTTTTGCGAATGGTTGTTGACTCGAAGCATGCACTTTCCAAAAAAATATTTTTTGTAGATTCTTTTACGCCGCTGTGCAATCCGCCAAACACGCCGCCAATACACATTGGTTGGCTGTTGCCGTTGCAGATCATCAAATCATTGGCACTTAATTTTCTTTCTTTTTCATCGAGTGTTATAAATGAAGTTTGTGCTGCAAGATTTTTTACAATCACATGCCGGCCTGCAATTTCATCAGCATCAAAAGCATGCAGAGGTTGGCCTGTTTCGTGCAAAATAAAATTAGTAATATCAACAATATTATTGATAGATCGTAATCCAATGGCAGTTAATTTATCTTTCAACCATTGCGGCGATGGCGCAACGGTAACACCGCTGATTGTTGTTCCTGAATAACGCGGACAAGCATCTTCATTTTCGATAGTAACTTTAAACGGAAGTAAATTATTATCGGCTTTAAAAGAATTATTAAAAGGCGATTTTACTTTTGTTTCTTTTTTATTATGATGCGTTAAATAAGCACAAACATCTTTTGCAACACCGAGATGGCTCATCGCATCCATACGATTTGGTGTTAACCCAATTTCATAAATCCAATCGTTGTACGGGTTAAAATAATTTAATGCAGGTGTACCAACCACCACTTCATCGGGCAAAATTATTATTCCGGCATGGTTTGATCCCAAACCAATTTCATCTTCGGCGCAAATCATTCCAAAGCTTTCTACACTGCGAATTTTTGCAACTTTCATAGTGATGGATTCACCCTGAACAGGATAAATAGTTGTGCCAACCGTTGCTACCACTACTTTCTGGCCTTTTGCAACATTGGGTGCGCCGCAAACAATTTGTAAAGTTTCTTTACCAATATTTACTTTGGTAACTTTTAATTTATCGGCATTAGGATGTTGTTCGCATTCCAATACTTCGCCAATCACCAAACCTTCCAATCCGCCTTTAATGCTTTCGCATTTTTCGAGGCTTTCAACTTCCAATCCAATGGATGTAAGAATCTTCGATAATCTTTCCGGGTCAATTGTCTCCGGCAAATATTCACTTAACCAATTATAACTGATCGTCATTGTTACTCGCTCTTGTTGTGCTGCAAATATAACAGATGCAATTGAGAGCAGAATAAGTTGAGCCGATGAATCTATTTCTTCTTGCCTTTAGCAACTAATTGATAAGAATGATCTATGAATTGATGCAATTGTTTGTTGGATAAAATTCCGTCAACAATAACGGTGTTCCAGTGTTTTTTATTCATGTGATAACCGGGCAAAACTGAAGATGGATATTCTTCACGCAATTCAATTGCCAAATCAGGATCGCACTTAACATTAAACTGCAAAGGATGCGCATCTAACGAGGCCAATAAAAATATTTTATTGTTTACTTTAAAAACCAAAGTATCGGGGCCAAAAGGCAATGCTTCTTCTACATCGTTTTTTTGCAAACAGTATTCTCTTAATTGTTCGATATCCATTTTAAAAAGATTGATTAAATATAATTCATCAATTTAAAAACAAAATAATTTTTATGTAGCCAACTGCGGTACGCTGCTCGGCTTTACCGGCTTCGCACTCTTGTACGGTTGGAGCTACGAGCAGCGAGCCACGAGCTTCGAGCAAACACTCGCAGCTCATGGCTAATAGCTCAAAGCTTTCTTTAAAAAATTATCTCGATGGCATATTTAGTGGTGTATCGCGTTTAAGCATATTATCTCTGTTGGCCATATCCCATGCGGTATAATAAACCAATTGAACACGTTTGCTCATCAGGTCGAAATTAATTTTATCAACGGTGTCGGTTGGTTTATGATAATCGGCCAGCAACATTCCATCATAAAAAAATAAAACAGGAACACCTTTGCGGGCAAAATTATAATGATCGCTGCGGTAATAAATTCTTTCTTTATCGTTAGGATCATCAAACTTATAATCCAATGTAAGCTTGGTATATTTATTATTTACAGCTTCGTTAATGATGGGCAATTCGCTGCTTAATTTATCGTGACCAATTACATAAATATAATTCAGTGTATCGGGTAATTTTCTTTCGGTATCAACTCTTCCATCCATATCGGTATTTAAATCAACAGTTGTTTTATCCAATGGAAAAATAGGATGTTCGGAATAATATTGAGAACCCCATAATCCTTTTTCTTCGCCGCTAACCGTCATAAACACCATTGTACGGCGTGGCTTGTAACCCTTTCTGGCAGCGGTTGTGAAGGCTTCGGCCATTTGCAAAACAGAAGTTGTACCCGAACCATCATCATCGGCGCCATAATAAATAACACCATCGCGTTTACCCAAATGATCGTAGTGGCCTGTTAAAAAAACATATTCATCTTTTTTATCGGTGCCGGGCAAAATACCAATTACGTTGCTGCTTTCTAAATTGCCGGTAGTTTTATGTGCAACGATTTTTATTTCGGAAACATAAACAGCTTTAACTGTTTCTTTTAATTGATCGGATGATATAGTTGCCGTGTTTCCTAAAATTGCTGATGCAATTTCTTCCGAAACAGAAATATTTAAAAAGGAATTTGCAGTTGCTTGTTTGGTCAGATACATATTTCCTTTTGTTGATGATGGTGTTTTTTTAGGAAAGTCTTTCGAAATAATAATTATACCAACAGCGCCTTTAATTCTTGCACTCATTGCTTTAGCATACGCCGAACCCGGGCCGCCAAAGCCTCTTCTGCCCTGTGTTTGAGGCACTTTATAATTATCGGGTAAACCATCTAATACCATAACCATTTTCCCTTTCACATCAATGTTTGCATAATCGTTTATTTTTTTTGCATCATCAACCAAACCATATCCAGCAAATAAAATATTGTTATAAATCCAATCGCCATCGGGTAAATTTTGCAACGAGAATGTATAATCTTTATCCCACTCAAAAGTTTTACCGTTTACCTGAAATTTTTTATCAACCAGCTCATCCTGATACACAGGATACATTTGCTGGTAGCTGTTGCCATTGCCAGGCTTTAATCCAAATTTTTTAAATTGATCTTCGATATAAGCAGCAGCGCGTTTTTGCCCGGGTGTTGCGGTTTCTCTTCCTTCCATTTCGGCACCGGCAATTACAGACAATTTTTCTTTTAAAGCGGTTGGATTAATTATGTCTGCAAATTTTTGTGCAGCCTCATTGTTTGTTTGTGCCGAAGCAGCTATTGCTGCAAAGCAACAATAAAGTAAAAATGTTTTTTTCATTGGTGTTTTATTAGTTGCTGAAAATAATGTGTAATTAAGAACAAGCTATTTTATTTACACGATTGGAGTGGCGGCCGCCCTCGAACGGTGTACCGATAAAAGTTTCCACCATTTCGATGGCAAGAGGTAATGCAACAAATCGTGCAGGGATACAAATAATGTTGGCATCGTTATGCAGGCGAACTAATTTGGCAACCTCATTTTCCCAACACAATCCTGCACGGATATGCTGATGTTTATTTGCCGTCATGGCAACGCCGTTGGCACTGCCGCAAAATAAAATACCAAATGAAGTTTCATTATTTTCAACGCTCGATGCAACAGGATGCGCAAAGTCGGCATAATCAACTGAAGCCAGAGAATAAGCGCCAAAATCTTTTACGGTAAATCCTTTTTCTTCGAGCCATTTTTTTACGGCTTCTTTATATTCAAATCCTGCATGATCGCAGCCAATGGCAACAGCTCTATTTTTATCGAACACAAAATTCATTTCTCCAATTTTTTAATTAATAATAAATTTTTTCCGAAGCTAAATTGTTTCGAACAACGGAAGGCGGACAATTATTTTAGTGCCTACATTTTCTTCAGAAATTATTTCTAAATCGCCCCGGTTAAAACGTATCAGTTGTTTTACCAAATGCAATCCGATGCCCAAGCCCTGTTGTTCGAATTTTTTCCGGTTAAATTGCTTGAAGGCGCCAATATCGTCAATGCTGTTTAAAATAAATCCTGTGCCTTCGTCCGTAATTTCGAAAATATAATTTTCCTTTTCCCTGCTTCCTTTTACAAAAACTTTTGTTTCGTGTTTTGAAAATTTAAACGCATTATCAGTTAATTCAATCAGCAACCGATGCAAGTTTTCGTAACTGATTCCCAGTTCGCCGGGGTTACTAAATTCAACAAACAAATCATCTACTCTTCCGTAAATTTCTTTTGCAACGGTAAACAATTCATCTTTTATTTTAATGGGCCACGAATCGCCGCTTTGCCCGCTGGCAAACAGTTCTATCAATTCGGGGCGTGCTTCGGCACGTTTAATTTCTTCTAATAACATCAGGTTAGACAATGAATGATTTAAGCGGATGGCCGATTTACGAATAGAAACCTGAAGGTCGTGCACTTGTTTTTCGCCAAAAGATTTTCCGGAGTTGATCAATAAATTTAATCCGCCAACAATACCATGCAACGGCGTATTGAATTCGTGAAAATAAGTTGAGAAAACCGCAGTATCTAATTCCTGTTTTACTTTGGAATATTGCGCATTTAATTTTTCCTGCCGTTGTAATCTTGCTTCGATCGATCCGGTTAATTCTTTAGAAGTAAATGGTTTGGTTAAATAATCATCGGCACCCATTTCCATTCCATGCCGTATATCCTGCTTATCAACTTTTGCAGTTAAAAAAATAAAAGGTGTGTTTTGAATGGATGTTGTTTGGCGAACCGTTTCCAAAACTTTATAGCCATCCATTTTAGGCATCATGATATCGCATAAAATAAGATGCGGTTTAAAATCGAGCGCTTCTGATACACCTTCTATTCCGTTAGCAGCCGTACGAACATGATATCCTTTTGCTTCCAATAATTCCTGAACGTTTTGGCGGATGTTTTGTTCATCTTCAATCACTAATAATTTAACCTTAGGCAGCATATTTATTTAAATTGATATTTAAAGGTACAGAAATTGCAACAGTAGTGAGTTTGTTAGATCGGGAATATCAATATTTTATACAGCGCAAAATTATGATCGAAAGTTAAAGGAATATATCAGCGCAAAATTTTCATTTTTACCATTTCAATTCTGGTATCACTAACATTTAATGCATCAAACTGATAATTATTGATGATGATTTTTTCTTTTGGCTTTGGAATGGTTTCGTGCTGATGAATGATATAACCGCTCAATGTTTCGGATTCGGTTTCCGGAAAATCGAAACCGAATTTTTCTTTTAAATAATCTAATTCCAGTCTTCCGCTTAAAATAAATTCGTCTTCCGATAATTGTTTTTCTACAAACTCTTCCACATCGTATTCATCTTTTATTTCACCAAAAATTTCTTCTAAAACATCTTCCATTGTTACAATGCCCGATGTGCCGCCAAACTCATCCACCACCCATGCAATACTTTTTCTTTCTTTGGTAAACCGGTTAATCAGATCAGTTGCACTCATACTTTCGGGCACTGCCGAGATGGGCAATAAAATGTCTCTGATGTTTGCCGGTTTTTTAAAAAGGTCGAGTTGATGAACATAACCAACAATATCATCTATGTTTTCGTTGTACACAATAAGTTTGCTGAGTTTTGTTTGGATGAAATGTTTTTTTAATTCATCTACCGAACTGTTTATTTCAACAGCTTCGATCTCTGTTCGCGGAACCAGGCACTGGCGGATCTTTACTGTAGGCAGACTCAATGCATTTTCGAATAATTCTTTGTTCAGCTCCGGATTATCTTCATCCTGTTCTTTTGTTTGCTGGAAAAAACTTTCGAGATCAACTTTCGAGAAGGCAAGGTTTTTATCTTTTACAGGAAGATTAAATAAATATTTTAATATCCATTGGGCAATGCCAACAAAAAAATTCCCGATAGGCTGAAACAGTTTATGAAACAAACTTGCCAGTGGCGCAAATGTTGAAATCAGTGTATCGCTTTTTGCCCTGAAGATGGCTTTGGGTATAAATTCGCCAAAAATCAAAACAACAAATGTGGAGCAGATGGTATCTACAATTAATTTCACATACGCATTATGGAAATGAAAAGGATCCCACGCAATCTGATTTAAAAATTCATCAAATAATAATCCATACGTAACTAAAAATAAGTTGAGGCCGATTAAACAGCTTCCTAAAAATTTTGCCTGCTGTTCTAAAAAACCCGATATAATAATTCCGCTGCTTTTTCCCTGTTTCTTCTTTAATTCAATGCTCAGCCTGTTTACACTGATGAATGCAATTTCGTAACCGGCAAAAAAACCGATAAATATCAAGGTTACAATAATTAAGATGACGATCGACAATTCGCTCATACTACGAATATATAATAACTATCGCATAGTTCAAAAGAGCCGCAAATACAAGCTTATACAGTAATTTATTGCAAAAGAAACTTTATGTTCACGTAGTTGATGTAATACAAACAAATAAAATAACAACTGTAATTATCGACAGCGCCATCCTCCATATTTTTTTAGACGTAAAATCAACAGTTTTTAAAATGGCACGTATCAAATTCAACAGCATAAATGCTGAAACAATAAAGCCCATCAGCACAATAAATACCAGTGATTCTATTCTCTTATCAAAAAAATAAAAAATGGCTGATAAGAATAAAAGTAGTGATGCAATCAACAGGGTTATTGATATTGGATCATTACCGGTATTAATAATAACAGGCAAAAAAATATTGCTGGTCATTTTATTATCTTGGTCTTTATAGTTTTGATATCGTTACGAATACTTTCTGCAAAAAGTTTTCGCATTTACGATATGCACATGTATTTTAAAAAAAGTGTATCAAACAAAAATAAACGCAAGTGGTTAAGATGCCATTAACAATTAATTAAAACATAATTAGAAATTATGCAATGGGTACAGTAACGGTAAATGTTATTCCTTGCGAAATTTTATTGGCAGCAGTGATATTGCCCTTATGAAGTTTTATAATGCGTTGTGCCAGCGAAAGCCCCAATCCAAATCCATTTTTATCTACGCCGTTGCGGCCACGATAAAAAGTATTAAAAATAAATGGAAGGTCTTCATCTTTTATGCCCGATCCATTATCATCAATAATAATTTGGATCTGATTTTCGGAGAATTGTAAAGTTACATCTGCGGCATGATCTTCCGAATACTTGCAAGCATTTATTACAATATTGCTGATGGCACTGTATAGAAGTCCGGAGTTGCCAAATATTAAAACTTTCGATTCATCGTCGGGTACATTGTTGAAATCGAGATGAACAGAATACGCGGGATTCATTTTTCTTAATTCTACCGGAAGCCTCATCATCAATTCATCAATCCTGAATTTTCCCAATTCAATGCCACCCGGTCCTCCGCTTGCCTTCGCAATCTCAAGCAGGTTTTTTGTAAGATCGGCAAGATTTTTTACATCATTGTATACCGAATTAATTACACTTTTATAATCTTCATTACTTCTGTCCTTCTGCAAAATCACATCCAGTTCGCTAAGCACCGATGTTAACGGCGTAAGCAATTCATGCGATGCATTCGATATAAATTTCTTCTGGATTTCAAAAGAATTCTGCAACCGATCGAGCAAGTGATTAAAGTTCAATACCAGTTCATTTATTTCGTCTGTACTTTTTCTGGTATCAATTCTCCGTACTAGATTTTGCGAATTAATTTCCTGCATCTCCTTCGACATCCTTTTCAGCGGCACCAGTAAATTAAATGAAAAGATCAACCCTATAAATATGGTTACAATTATCCCGCTTGCAAAACTTATCAATAATACCTTTCTTAATCTTGCCAGCTTTTCCATACCTCTTTTATCGGCTGCGGCAGAAACTACAACATAATCTTTTGCACCATCTTCGAATTTTAAAACAAGTATGTCTCTGTTTTTTTCGTGATAAAAATAATTTTTATCGCTTGCTATTTTTTGTAAAATAGCTGCATCAATTTTTACGGGCATAGCGCCGGAATCTATATAATGATAAATCTCGCTGAACGAAGAATCATAAACAATAATGCAGGACTGCTGTTGCAGATGAGAGAAAAGTTTGTTATCAATATCCTGAAGCAGTTTATTATTAATTCCGGGAACCCTGGTTAACAGATCGATGGTAGTGTGTGAGCGTGTTTGAAGTTTTCGTATCGATTCTCCTCTCTGATTGCCCACCGAAATAAAATAAACCAATAAGCATAAAAACAAAAGTATCCCTGTAACAAGAACGGTAAACAATAAGGTGATCTGATACTTGATTCGCATTGATCAATTCCTGTTTTCTTTTAAAATATAACCCATGCCAAACTGCGTGTGGATAAGGCGTGTAGGGAAATTCTTATCTATTTTGTTTCGCAGGTAATTAACAAAAACATCTATCACATTTGTTTGTGTATCGAAGTCAATACCCCAAACTTTTTCGGCAATATCGGTTCTGGAAACAACTCTGTTTTTGTTGCGGATAAAATATTCGAGCAACATAAATTCTTTTGCCGTTAACGCAATTATCTTATCGCTTCGTTTAACTTCTTTGCTGGTTAAGTTCATTTCGAGGTCTGCAAAAATCAATACATCATCTGCTGTTACCTGCGAGTTTGTTGCTCTTTTCAAAAGGGCTTTTATCCGGGCAAGAAGTTCTTTTAATTCAAAAGGTTTGCATATATAATCATCAACGCCGGCATCAAAACCATCAAGTTTATCTTCAGTGGCATTTAATGCCGTTAACATGATAATGGGTACGTTTTGATCTATTTTCCTGATCTGCCTGCACAAATCATATCCATTGATCAAAGGAAGATTTACATCGAGTATGATGAGATTATACCGATAGGCCAATGCCATTTTTTTTCCGATAGCACCATCAAACGCCAATTCAACTTTATATCCGTTTTCGCTGATTCCTCTTTTAAGGGCTTTGGCAATCTTTACCTCATCCTCAACAATTAAAATTTCTATGTTGTCCATGCAGGGTTAATTTTCTCGTTTCCGATTGCCACAGAATTACGCTTAAATTTTAATTTTATTTTAATTTTTACAAAATCTAATAAACTTTTAACCTTTTAGATTGTAAGTTTTATTTATAACATGCTTTTCAGGGCAAGGCAAACGATTAATATGATGGACAACCTATTTTTTGCTTTTCTATTAAAGGCAATTTGTTAATAAATTGCCATAAAAGAAAATCAATACTCAACCACTCTGGGTTTTGTTCCCATGATGTTTTCGATTTGCTGTAATACTTCAGGAGTAAGCAACGGCAATACTTCCAGCGATTTTAAATTATCGGTTAACTGTTCTTTTTTTGTTGCACCTAAAATGGCGGTGGTAACATTAGGATTTTTTAATGTCCATGCAATACTTAATGATGCCAGCGTAACACCCAATGCTTTTGCCAACGATGCCAATTGTTTTGCTCTTTCAATTTTATCATTCACCATCCAGCGGTCGCGCAGCCATTCAAATCCCTGCAATCCCAAACGGCTTCCTTCGGGAATACCATCGTTATATTTTCCGCTTAATAAGCCCGCTGCCAAAGGGCTCCAGATGGTAGTGCCTAATCCAACGTTTTTAAATACTTCGAGATAATCGTGTTCAACTTTATTGCGTTCAAATAAATTGTATTGCGGTTGCTCAACCGATGGGCCAATTAAATTATACTGATGTGCCACACGGTGTGCTTCCATAATTTCGGCACCGCTCCATTCGCTTGTTCCCCAATATAAAATTTTGCCCTGCTGCAATAAAATGTTCATCGTCCAAACAACTTCTTCGATTGGAACATTTTTATCGGGACGGTGACAAAAATATAAATCCAGATAATCTAATTGCAAACGCTGCAATGCTTCGTTACAGGCTTCCACAATATGTTTGCGGCTAAGCCCTGTTTGATTGGGTTTATTTTCTTTTCCTCTCCATCCAAAAAAAACTTTCGACGAAACAACATACGATGTTCTGTCCCAGTTTTTCAACGTTAATATTCTTCCCATCATTCTTTCGCTTTCACCCAATGCATAACCTTCGGCATTATCGAAAAAATTAATGCCGTTATCGTAAGCAATGCCCATTAATTCGTCGGCAATTTCATCATCAATTTGTTTACTGAAAGTTACCCAGCTTCCTAAACTTAAAACACTTAATTGTAAACCGCTTTTACCCATTCGTCTGTATTCCATAGTTGTTGATTTTTATTGTATGCAAGTTATAAAATGATAAACGAATAAAGCATTGAAAAAAATTGCGCCGATAATTTATATTATTTTTTTGTACTAAGCTGCAACAATGCTGTTGAGCTGTTGAGGCGTCGCACACTTGTGCTGAGGAAAAGCTATCAGCTATTGGCTATTAACTAATGGCTTTCCACGCTACATAATTATTTTCCTGCAATTACAATTTTGCCAACTGTTTTTTCGCTGCCGTCATCATTTCTAACAATCACCAAATACACACCGGGCAAGGCTTTCGTGCCGTTGTAATTAGCTCCGTTCCAAATGGCTTGTCCGCCCAACGATCTTGTTTGATACACTAATCTTCCATTCATCTCGGCAATTTTTACCAGACTGTTTTCAACTAATCCGCGAATGCCGATGGTGCCGTTAAAATTTGGCGGAACAGGATTTGGAAACACTAATACATTATTTGTTTCGCTGCCTTCGGTAGCCGTACTGCGGAAACTACAGATGCCTGCGAATGTTGCAAAAAATACTTCGCCTGTTTTTGGATCGATGGTTATTTTTCTAACATCATTATTTAACAACTGAGAATTATCGGCAGTAAAATTATAAATCACTTTATCGCCTTCGGCCGAAACTAACCACACACCATTTGTTGTGCCCACCCATTTTCTGTTGGCACCATCAACGGCAATACATTGCACTGTTTGGTTTTGAAATAAATATCCTGCAAATTGCCCTTGCTGAATAACAGGTAAAACAGCATCGCAATTTTGTGTAAAAATATTTGCGGCACATTGCACAATGGCAATGCCGTTATCGGTGCCG
>DATAMD010000188.1:0-2143 GCA_036260755.1 Chitinophagaceae bacterium
CCGCTTATGCAAAAAATTTATCCGAAGCAGTAGTTGCAGAAAACATCGATACAAAATCAACTTCGCTGGAAGGCTTGATGGCAAAGATTTCTAAGTATTCGGCCAAACTCAGGAATAATGGCGGCGGCCATTATAACCACGAATTATTTTGGCAAAGCATGAGCCCGAAATCTTCAACAAAACCTGATGGAGAATTATTACATGCCATCGAAAAAGATTTTGGTTCGTTCGAAACTTTTAAAACACAATTTACCGATGCAGGTAAAAGCAGATTCGGCAGCGGATGGGCATGGTTAGTAATTAATAACGATAAAAAATTAATTATAGGATCAACGCCAAATCAGGATAACCCGTTGATGGATCTAAGTGATTTAAAAGGAACGCCATTATTAGGATTGGATGTTTGGGAACATGCTTATTATTTGCGCTATCAAAATAAAAGAGCCGATTATATTAATGCATGGTGGAATGTTGTGAATTGGGAAGTGATTCAACAAAGATTTGATGCAGCGATGTAATTGTTGCATTAGTAACAGAACGTTGAAGAGTGCGACGCAACAGTTGATGCCATGAAAAACAAATGTTGATAACAAAAAAATACGTTTAAACAGCACAAAGCAATGAATAGTTTTGTGCTGTTATTTTTTAAAATAAAAAATATGAAAGCAACAGCAAAATGGGTAAGCAATTTAGCATTTGATGCGGTGAGCGATAACGATCATACAGTTCGGTTAGACACAACGGTTGCAGGCGGAAGCATTAACAGCGGCATGAGCCCGAAACAGTTGCTGCTGGCCTCTTTATGCGGTTGCAGCGGCATGGATGTGGTAAGTATTTTGGATAAGATGAAAGTGAAATATTCGAAAATAGAAATTGAAGCTGAGGCCGAACAAACTGATACGCAACCCAAAGTTTTTATTGACGTAAAAATGATGTACAAAGCCGATGTAAATATTGCCGATATCGATAAATTAAAACGTGCTGTTGAATTATCGCACGAAAAATATTGCGGCGTTTCGGCCATGCTGAAAAAGCATTGCGATATTACTTACAAAATTGAGTTGATTTAAGTTTTACATTTGACACTCAAACGAAATTTCTTGCGAAAAGCACAACAAAATTTTCGAATACAATTATGGATCACAACTTTAAGTGTGGTTCTATTTGTTGTAAAAATCATAGCATATTATCTTACAAACTCTTTAGCCATTTTATCAGATGCATTAGAAAGCATTGTGAATATGCTGGCCGGTTTTATCGGGTTATTTTCTTTGTATGTTGCAGCAAAACCAAGAGACGATGAACACCCTTACGGCCATGGCAAAGCCGAATTTGTTTCAGCAGCAGCAGAAGGTTCATTAATTATTGCTGCAGGTTTTTTTATCGTTTACGAAACAGTTCAAAATATTATTACCAAAAGCCCAATCGAAAAATTAGATACAGGTTTAATTCTTGTTGCCGTAACTGCAGTTATAAATTATGTGGCAGGTTCTATCTGTTTTAAACTCGGGAAAAAAAATAATTCTCTGGCATTGCAAGCAAGCGGCAAGCATTTGCAAATTGATACTTATTCAACTATTGGTGTAATTGGCGGATTAATAATTATTCTTTTCACACAGTTATATTGGTTAGATAAATTAATCGCCGCTTTATTAAGCATATTAATTATTTATAACGGTTATAAAATATTACGCTCGTCATTGGCAGGAATAATGGATGAAGCTGATATGCATCTTATCAAACAGTTTGTTGATGTTTTAAATAATAACAGAAGCGAGAACTGGATTGATGTACATAACCTTCGCTTAATAAAATACGGCAGCACTTTACATATCGATTGCCATTTAACGGTTCCGTGGTATATAACTGTTCATGAAGCACACGAAGAGGTTGAAGCATTGGGAAAAATTATCGGTAAAACATTCGGCGAAGCCATTGATTTTTTTGTTCATACCGATGGTTGCTTGCCTTTCAGTTGCAGCATTTGTACAAAAAACGATTGCGAAAAAAGGCAACATCCGTTTACACATCAAATAGAATGGACATTAAAAAATATTATCACCAACCAAAAACATAACTCCGATCTTTAACTTTTATAAAATTTATATTTGCTTTTTAATTTTAAAATGGAAGAAATATTTAC
>DATAMD010000191.1:0-9753 GCA_036260755.1 Chitinophagaceae bacterium
ATGTATAAGTTTCCCGGATTTATTTTAAGCGAACGTTCTGCAAGAATTTATCCGTACAATACTGCTGCAAATGTTTTGGGTTATTTGAATGAGGTTGATACTGCATTTCTTCGCCGCCATAAAGATGAAGGTTATGAAATGGGCGACTATGCAGGCATTACAGGATTAGAAAAAACATACGAAAAAGTTTTAATGGGCCAACGCGGCATTAAACGTTTGATACGCGATAATAAAAGCCGTTTGCAGGGTTCTTTCGAAAATGGTTTATACGATACCGCACAGGTTGCCGGTAAAAATTTATATTTAAGTTTAGATGTTGAGCTGCAGCAGTTAGGCGAAAAATTAATGGCCAATAAAGTTGGAAGTGTTGTTGCCATCGATCCGCGAACAGGCGGTATTTTGTGCATGGTTAGTGCGCCAACATATAATCCCAATTATTTAACGGGCAGCGAAAGATCTAAACATATTCGAGAACTGGCACTCGATCCAAGATTACCTTTCAATAACAGAGCCATTGGAAATAAATATTCGCCGGGATCAACATTTAAAACAGTTTCAGGAATTATTGGTTTAACCGAAGGTGTAATTAACGAACGCACAACAGTTACCTGCAATGGTGCTTTTCAGGGTTGCGGCACAGGCAAACCAAAATGTTTGGATAAAGGAACTTTTAATTTTAAAGAAGCCATTGCACACAGCGATAACACTTATTTTTCTACGGTTTACAAAAGAATTTTAGATCAGCCGAGATATGGCGGTGCCGATAGTGCCCTTGCAGTTTTTAACAGGTATGCATCAACATTTGGATTGGGACATAAATTAGGTGTTGATCTTCCTTCAGAAAAAAAAGGGAATCTTCCTCTTTCATCATTTTATGAAAAAAAGTATGGCAAAAAATGGTATTCATGCAATGTGATTTCTAATGCAATTGGACAAGGTGAAGTTGAAACAACCATGTTGCAGTTAGCAAATGTAATGGCCATCATTGCCAATAAAGGATGGTACTTTACGCCGCATGTTGTTGATTCGATTGAAGGTGGCGATGATGATAATATGCTCGATGAATTTAAAGTAAAACATTATACCGATAAAAATATTCCCGACAGTATTTTTGATGCGGTACAGGATGGAATGCAGGCTGTGGTTGATTATGGAACCGCTGCTGCATCGCGTATCCCCGACATTGTTATGTGCGGAAAAACGGGAACTGTTGAGAACTATGCCAAAATAAACGGCCGGATGGAGAAACAACAAGATCACTCGTTCTTTGGCGCATTTGCCCCGAGAGATAATCCAAGAATAGCTATTGCAGTTATTTGCGAAAACGGCGGACAAGGTGCATGGGTCGCTGCACCCATTGCCAGTTTATTGGTTGAAAAATATTTGAGAGATTCTATCAAAGGAAAAGAACGCCATGATAAATTAGAAGAGTTTACCAAAAAAAGTATCATTCCTTATGTTATGCGTTTGGCAATGAATAAAAGAGATTCGTTAAAACAAATAAGAGAAAATCAATTGATGCAGAAAAAAATAAATGATTCGATTGAAAATGATGAAAATTATGAAGAAGATATAAAACCTTCGGCACCTGCACCGGCTAAAAAAACTATTCCGAAAAATAAAAATATCGATGCTGCAATTTTGAATGAAGAACGAAAAAATAAAAAAATAACCAGAACAGTTTAATTAATGAATAACACAAATATTTCTTTGTCGCGAAGTATCGATTGGCTTGTAGTTTGGTTATATGCCTTATTAACAGCCATTGGCATCCTCTGCATTTTTATGGTGGAATATAAACCCGGTACCGATTGGATGCAGGCATTTATTTCGGGCAAAACCAATTACAGCAAGCAACTGATTTTTTCAGGCGTTTGCGCTATTGTAGCTGTTTTTATTTTATTAGCCGATAGTAAATTATTTACAGCTTTTGCCAATTTATTATATGCTTTTGGTATCGTATTAATGGTTGCAACTTTTTTTATCGGTAAAAATATTAACGGCTCAAAAAGCTGGATCCCTTTAGGCGGCGGATTTAATTTACAGCCTGCCGAATTGTGTAAAATATTTACTGCATTGGCATTGGCAAAATTTTTCTCGCGGCAGGAAACAGACTTCTCGAAATTAAAATCACAAATCATCGGCGTTAGTATTTCATTGGCACCGGCTGTGCTTTCGCACTTTCAGCACGAAGACGGGTTGGCGTTGGCATACTTATCCTTTTTTCTTGTTTTATATCGCGAAGGACTTCCTCCGCAAATATTAATCTTTGGTGCTTCATTTGGTGTTTTGGTTGTAGCCACTTTAATTTTAGAGCCAAACACACTGGCAATAATCCTTACAGCAATTGCTGTTATTACTATTTATTTTTTGCGCAAAACCCTCAAGCGTAATAAAAATATTTTATTGTTCATCGTTTTATTGTGGGGAATTTCTGTGGGCATTCAAAGATTTGCTGTGCCTTATATTTTTAATAATGTTTTCGAATGTTATCAAAGCACACGTATTTACAGCATGGTTGGTAAAGATTATGATTGCAATCAAAACCATCATGTAACAGTAACAAAAGGAACAGAAAAACATGGCAAGAAACCCGATGATTATAATGTGCGTCAAAGTAAAATAGCCATTGGCTCGGGCGAAATATTGGGCAGCGGATTTTTAAAAGGCACACAAACAAGGGGCAAGTATGTACCCGAACAACACACCGATTTTATTTTTACTTCTTTGGCCGAAGCCTTTGGTTTGGTTGGCTGCATTATTTTTTTGGGCATCTATCTATTTCTTTTATATCGCATCGTTGCCATTGCCGAACGGCAGAGAAGCACGTTCAGCCGTGTATATGCCTACAGTGTTGCCAGCATTATCTTCTTTCATATTACCGTAAATATTTGCATGACCATCGGTTTGTTTCCGATCATCGGCATTCCGTTACCTTTAATCAGCTACGGCGGTTCATCATTACTTACTTTTTCAATTCTTATTTTTATTTTATTGAGATTAGATGCCGACAGGCAAATGATATTGCGATAAAAAGTTTTCTCAAACAAAAAAATGAATCAAATCAAACCAATTATAATTCCTCTCTCCGAAGGAAGTTTTACAGTTGATAAAACAAAAATATTTGTTCCCTTTCATTCAGATAAACACGATTTAAAAGAAAGATCAACCGGAAGTTTATTAGTAGAAGTGCAACCGTTTGTAATCATTACATCAAAAGATATTTTATTGATTGATGCCGGCTTGGGATTCAGTAAAAACGGCGAACTGCAAATTCATTCAAATTTAAAAGCAAACGGCATTCAGCCAAATCAGGTAACAAAAGTTTTAATGAGCCATTTGCATAAAGATCATGCAGGCGGTATAAGCATGAGGAATCATCTTGGCAATTACAAATTATCTTTCCCCAATGCAATCTATTTTGTACAAAAAAAAGAATTTGAGTTTGCAATGGAAAAAGATTTCCCTTCTTTCATGACCGAAGAAATTGAAGTGCTGCAAAATAACCGGCAGGTGCAATGGCTGGATGGTGATGGTTGGATTGATGATTATATTCGGTATCACGAAACATCGGCCCACAGCCCGCATCATCAGGTATTTTGGATTGAGGACGGAAATCAAAAATTATTTTTTGGCGGTGATGATGCCCCTCAATTAATTCAAATGAAAAATAAATTTATTGCCAAATATGATTTCGACGGAAAAAAATGTATGCATCTGCGCCAGCAATGGTGGCATCAGGCGCAGGATGAAGGATGGACATTTTTATTTTATCACGATATAAAAACACCTTATTATCATCAACAAAAAAAAGAGCTTTAAATTATTAAAGCTCTTGAAATATTATCGTTGTTTATTTTGTTGCAGTTGTTCTTTTAATTTTTGCCGTTTTTCCATTTCGGTTCTTATAAAATTGCCAAATTCTCTTTCTGCAAGAAATCCTTTGTTTACACGTTCATCTGTTCCCAACAATTTTTTAAATTCTATCCAATATTTTTTTTTCAGAGCCAATAATTTTTCGTCTAAACCAATCACATCATCTTTCATTTCTTTTCTTGCATCATTCATATCATCGGTATAATTATAATAAACAGGCCAGAATTTTTCGGCCTCTTCCGAAGATAATTTCAATTGCCGGGTCATGTAAGCAATCTTCAATCCCTGCAAATTTCCTAAACCTTTTTGCGGTTGCGAAAAAGCAGCAGTACTCATCATCAACAATAATATCCATGAATGTTTTGTCATCTTACAAATCGTTTTAATTAGTTTTAGAAGGCGTTTCTGCATAAACTTCCGAATGATCGTTTAAATATTGTTGCAACTCTTCATCACTAACGGTTGATAAGCTTTGTTTTATATCGGGCAATTCCTGTTCTTTAAAAAAACTATTCTCTGTACTTAATGCCAAACTATCGTTTTCAATATACGCATTCAATTCAGAATCGCTGATATTATTTAACTCTTCGGTTACATTAAATGAACTTTGTTTATTTTGATATAAAAAGCCTCCGGTAATTAAAACACCTCCGATTATTGCTGCTGCGGCATAACTAATCCACTTTCGTGCAAAACCAAATGAAATGATTTTTGCAGCCTGTTTTTTATTTTTAGTGATGCTGAAATTTTCGAAATAATTTTCAGGAACCGCATAGATATTTTTTTTGCTGATGGTATTTAATAAGGGCGCAATTTTTTCTAACTCATCGGCGAATTCATTTTTTTCGTTATTTATTTTTGAAAGTATTTTACCGGAAAATGTTTCGAAATAATTTTCAGGAATTGTAAATGTATTTGATTTTGCCCCGGCCAGTAATGCTTCGCGTTTAATGCGCGCAATAATATCAGCAGTTAACCCTTCAAAATATCCCTGCGGAACAATAAATAAATTTGAGCGGTTAAGGGTTGTTAAAACTGGCGAAATGATTGTCAATTCCTCAAATATGGTCTCCTTCTGTGTCATTTTTACGGTTATACGACTTTAAAACTTTCTGTTTGTTTAACGATTTAAAATAAAATCTTCAATTTTTTTTGCGGCATGATGGTAACTGGCTTTTAATGCACCCTCGCTGGTATCCAGAATACGGCTCATTTCCTCGTACGGCATTTCATCGTAATACCTGAGATTAAAAACCAATCTTTGTTTTTCGGGCAAATTCTGAATAGCCAGTTGTAATTTCCATTCCAATTTATTTGCATCAAATCCCGTATCAGCTAATACTTTATTGCTTAAGCCGCTTTCGCCTTCATCTAAACTAACCGAAGCTTTTCTTTTTTGCTGATCTAAAAAAGTAAGGCACTCGTTAGTGGCAATACGGTATAACCAGGTATATAAACGGCTGTCTTCTCTAAAATTTTCTAATCCTTTCCAAACTTTCATAAAAACATTTTGAAGCACATCGTTGGTATCGTCATGATCTACCAGCATCCGACGAATATGCCAATACAATTTTTCCTGATATTTTTTTATGATAGCAGTAAATGCCGCTTCTTTTAAATCGGGCTGATTGAATTGAACCAATAATTCTTTATCCTCTATTAGCATGCAGGGAAATTAAAAAAATAAATCGAAACTATGTTTTTTCTTTATTAATAAAAACCATAACCCCAAACGCCATCAGCACGAAAAACTTTAACCGGCAACAACATCCGATTTACATAACAATTAGCTTTGCAATTCTAAAACACGAAATATATGAAAAAAATTTTTCTATCGATTGTATTGGTAGTATTCATGCTCCGCACTTATGCAGATGAGGGCATGTGGATACCGCTCTTACTGGGCGAACAAGTTTACAAAGACATGGTTAAAAAAGGTTTGAAATTAAAACCCGAACAACTCTACAGCATCAACCATTCGTCTATAAAAGATGCCATCATTATTTTTGGCGGCGGATGTACCGGTGAAATTGTAAGCGATCAGGGATTGATTTTTACCAACCACCATTGCGGTTATGATGCCATTGCCAATGCATCAACTGTTGATCATAATTATTTAAGGGATGGATTTTTTGCAGCCGATAAAAGCAAAGAAATCCAATCAAAAATTTCTGTTCGTTTTTTAAACAGGATCGAAGATGTTACCCAAAAAATTTTAGATGCTTTGGGAAATACCGAAGGCATGGAACGTGCACAAAAATTAATTGCTGCTCAGGCAGCCATTGTAAAAGATGTTACCGGTGGCGACGAATTTAAAGCAGCCGTTGTGGCAAGTATGTTTAAAGGCAATCAATATTTTTTATTTGTGTATGATGTTTATAAAGATGTTCGTTTAGTTGGCAACCCACCCGAAAGTATTGGCAAATTTGGCGGCGATACCGACAACTGGGAATGGCCGCGCCACACAGGCGATTTTTCTGTTTTCCGTGTGTACGTGAGCAAGGATGGAAAACCCGCAAACTATGATGCAGACAATGTTCCGTTGAAACCAAAATATTATTTGCCCGTAAGCATCAAAGGTTTTAAAGACGGCGATTTTAGTATGATCTACGGTTATCCCGGCGGTACAAACCGTTACGAAACTTCTTATGGCGTTAAATTAAGCATCGATATCAACAATCCAACATTGGTAAAATTGCGTGATGTTCGCCTGAGATATATGTTTGATGAAATGAAAAAAGATCCTGCAATAAAATTGCAACTCGCTTCTTCTTATGCATCAATTGCCAACTACTGGAAATTTTATGATGGCGAAACAAAACAATTATTGAAGTATGATGTAACCGGGCAAAAACAAAAAACAGAAGCCGATTTTATTGAATGGGCAAAAGGCAAAGCCGAATACGAAAATATTTTTAGCGATTATCAAAAAAATTATGAAGCATGGCGGCCTTATGCAACTCAGGCAGTTTATATGAGAGAAGGAATTATGGGTTCGCCATTATTAGCTTATGCCGCAGGCTGGAGTGCATTAGAACAACTGCTTACTAAAAAAGATGCAAGTAAAGATGATCTTGAAAAAGCCATAAGCAATGCAAAAACTGCAAGAACTAATTTTTTGAAAGATGAAAATAAAAAAAGCGATCAAAATATTTTAGCTTCTGTTTTAATGATGTACAATACCGATATTGCCAAAGAACAACAACCGGCAGGATTTTATGAAAGCCTGTTTAAAAATTTTAACAGCATCGATGAAAGCCCGTATAAAAAATATGCTGCCGATGTTTTCGAAAACACAATGGCATTTGACGGAAACAAATGGAACGATTTTATTGCAAACCCCACTGTTGCTGCATTACAAGCCGATCCTGCGTACAAAACAACAATGGCTTTTATTAAAAACTGGAACAGTAATTTTTCTTCGAAGCAAATGGCTTTTATAAATAAAAATAATGATCTCGGCCGTTTATTCATGAAAGGATTATTCGAAAAAGAACCTGTAAAAATGAAAGGCACTTATCCCGATGCAAACTTTACCATGCGTGTTAGTTACGGCAATGTAAAAAGTTACAAACCAAAAGATGCAGTGTTTTACGATTTTGTTTGTACGCTTAGCGGCGTTGCTTCAAAATACGTTGCCGGAGATTATGAATTTGATTTGCCTGCAAAATTTTTAGACTTATATAAAGCAAAAGATTTTGGAGATTATATCGATAAAAAATACAACGACATTATTGTTTGTTTTATTACAACAAACGATATTACCGGCGGTAATTCGGGCTCTCCGGTTATTAATGGCAACGGCGAATTAATTGGTTTGGCTTTCGATGGCAACTACGAAGCACTAAGCCATAAGCTGGCATTCGATAAAGATTTAAACCGTACCATTTGTGTTGATGTTCGTTATGTTTTATGGTGCATCGATAAATTAGGCGGAGCCAAACATATTGTTGATGAGCTGAAATTAGTGAAGTAAAAAAAATAATTAATCAATTAAAATAAAACAGCACTGTTATAAAAAACATGTGCTGTTTTTTTATGTAGCCAACTGCAGAAACTTTATTCGGCAGCGGTGGCGTCGCACACTTGATCAGTTGAAGCTGTGAGCAGCGAGCCACGAGCTTAGAGCAAAACGCTCACAGCTCGAAGCTCATGGCTCATAGCTTTCCTTCAGTACAAGTGTGCGACGCAACAGGAGTTAAATTGAAATACAAAAGCTCGTAAACAAAAAAATAATTTAATTAAATCACAAGGCTTTTTTCGAAGTTAGATACCAGCCATTTATCTATTGCACTAACAATGGTTGAACTTACAAACGGTTTGGAAACATAATCGTTCATGCCTGCTTCCAAACATCTTTCTTTTTCGTCTTTTAATGTTCCGGCTGTTAATGCGATGATGGGAATTCGATTTAATTTTTCGATGCTGCGGATAATTTTTGCTGCATCATAACCGTTCATTTCGGGCATTTGAATATCCATGAAAATAATATCGGGCTGAACAGAACGGTAAAGTTCAACTGCCTCATTTCCGTTGGAAGCTTCTGATATTTGTGCATTAGGGAGAATTTGGGTAATGATAGTTTTGATCAATAAAATATTAAACATGTTATCATCAACCACTAAAACTTTATACTCTTTCAGATGCGATGGTTGTTTTACATCGATCTCTTTTAATTTTATTTTCTTTTGAATATTACTAATGCCAATTTTTGATAACGCTTCAAATAAACGTTCGATCTTGATAGGCTTAACCAATCGTTGATGCACATTCAATTCCTGACAAGCCGTATTAATGCTTGCATCATCGGCAGAGCTGTGCAATAACATTACCGGCAGTTCCAATAAATTCAAATCGTTGCGGATATTTCTGATAGAAGTAATTCCATCCATTACCGGCATGTGATAATCCATCAAAACCAAATCGTATTTATTTCCCGATTCTAATTTTCTAAATGCTTCCAATCCGTTTTCGGCTTCATCGCAATTAATTAATTTAAGTGCCAGCATATCTTTTAAAATATGTCGGTTGTTTACATTGTCGTCAACGATCAACACTTTTTTATACTCGCATAAATTTTTCCATTCTATTGCTTCGCCATCCATGGCCTTTAGTTTCAGATCGAAATAAAATGTGCTGCCTACCTGCGGTGTACTTTCTAATTTCAATTCACCTCCCATTAAATTTATCAATCTTCTTGAGATAGCAAGCCCCAAGCCGGTACCGCCAAATTTTCTGTTGATGGAAGAATCTTCCTGCGAGAATGCTTCGAATATTTTTTGTTGATTTTCGGGATTGATGCCGATGCCGGTATCGCGTACAGAAAAACGGAATAAAGTTTTTTCGTCGATATTTTTTTGCAGTATTTCTATCTTTAATTCAATTTCGCCTGTAGCTGTAAATTTAACGGCATTACCCAAGAGATTAACTAATACCTGCCTTATTCTTACGGCATCGGTCCAAATAAATCGCGGAACGTCTAATCCAATATTTAATAACAGTTCCAGATCTTTTTTGTAAGCCTGATAACTAATTACGTCGGCTACCTGATAACCTAATTCGAATATGTCGGTCTTCTCGTTTTCGATTTCTAATTTACCGGCTTCGATTTTAGAGAAGTCGAGGATTTCGTTGATGATATCCAATAAAGAATTAGCCGAATTAAATACTGCCGAAACATACTGGTGTTGAATATCATCTAATTTAGATTTATGCAATAAATCAGAAAAACCAATTACGCTGTTTAACGGCGTGCGAATTTCGTGGCTCATGTTTGCCAAAAATTCTGATTTTGCTTTACTGCCCGATTCGGCTTTTTCTTTTGCTTTTATTAATTCCTGTTCTACACGTTTGTGTTCGGTAACATCCCGTTTAATT
>DATAMD010000193.1:0-5060 GCA_036260755.1 Chitinophagaceae bacterium
AAAAAAAGACAGCGATGGTTTAGCAGGATTATCAAAAATTATCGGGCAAATTGGATTGGGAATTATTATTGGTGTTACACTTTATTTTAGTGAAGCAGTAACTGTTGAAAGAGAAATTATTTCGAAAGATGCACAGGCATATTTGCAGAAAGGCGAAAAACTTGCAAAAGATTCAGACATTGTTGTGCGAACAAATAATGGTGCCACACATTTTTTCAGAAAAGTAAAAACACCCATCACTACCATTCCGTTTGTAAAAAATCATGAATTTAATTATGCACGATTAATTAGCTGGATGGGGCCTGATGCCGAAAAATATACATGGGTCATTTATATTTTAATTGTAACATTTATTATTACTGCAGTTAGTAACGGTGCAAATCTTACCGATGGAATTGATGGATTGGCTGCCGGCGTTAGCGCCATTATTGGTGCGGGTTTGGGCATATTTGTTTATGTAAGCGGTAACTACATTTTTGCCGATTATTTAAACATAATGTACATACCAAATTTGGGCGAGCTCTCCATTTTTGTTGGTGCATTTGTTGGTGCATGTATTGGCTTCTTGTGGTACAACACTTATCCGGCGCAGGTCTTCATGGGCGATACCGGCAGCCTTGCAATTGGCGGCATCATCGCATCGCTGGCAATTATTGTTAGAAAAGAATTATTGATACCTATTTTTTGCGGCGTGTTTTTAGTTGAATTATTAAGTGTAATGATTCAGGTAAGTTATTTCAAGTACACAAAGAAAAAATTTGGTGAAGGCAGAAGAGTTTTTTTAATGAGCCCGTTGCATCATCATTATCAGAAGAAAGGTTTTCACGAAAATAAAATTGCATTGCGGTTTTGGATCATCACTATTTTATTGATGGTGGCAAGTATAATTACGTTGAAGATCAGATAAGCAACCCACAGCCCCTAAAGGGGAGTTGAGATTGCTGAATAAAGAACAAAGCGTAAAAGTGTGCGACGCAACAGGCGATGACATAAAAAACAAAAGCCGGTAACAAAAAAATGAAACACAGATTAGTAATTCTTGGAGGTGGCGAAAGTGGCGTTGGCGCTGCATTGCTGGGCAAACAAAAAGGTTACGAAGTTTTTGTAAGCGATGGCGGAGTGATAAAAGAAAAATATAAAAAAGAGCTCTTTGAAAATGAAATTGAATTTGAAGAAGGCGTGCATACCGCAGAAAAAATTTTAAATGCAAACGAAGTGATGAAGAGTCCGGGTATTGCAGAAAAAAACGAAATAGTGAAAATGATTCGTGCAAAAGGAATTGCAGTGATCTCTGAAATTGAGCTGGCATACAGGTTTAAAGGCGATAGCAAAATAATTGCCATCACAGGAAGCAACGGAAAAAGTACAACAACTGCATTAACGCATCACATTTTAGAAACAGCGGGATTGAGTTGTGCGTTGGTTGGAAACATTGGTTACTCGTTTGCAAAACAAGTAGCAGAAGATACGAAAGATTGGTATGTGGCCGAGATCAGTTCTTTTCAGTTAGATGATATAAAAAATTTTAGAGCTGATGTTGCGATGCTGTTAAACATCACCGAAGATCATCTCGACAGGTATGAATATAATTTTCAAAACTATATCAACAGCAAGTTTAAAATTATTAATAACCAAACCATAAACGATTATTTCATTTATAATGATGATGATGAAATAGTCACAAGAAATTTTGATTTACTAACCACCCATACTAACCCATTACCATTCTCTATGAAACATGAAATTAAAAAAGGCGGCTACATCAAAGGCGATCAGATGATGCTCCGTATTCAGGAAGAAAGAGTAAGCATGAGCATTTATGATTTTGCTTTGAAAGGCAAGCACAACAACTACAACACAATGGCAGCCTGCATTGCAGCAACCACCATCGGCATCCGCAAAGAAAAAATCCGCGAAGCTGTGAAAGATTTTCAAAGCCTCGAACATCGAATGGAATTCATTGCATCGGTACGAGGTGTAGAATTTATTAACGACAGTAAAGCAACCAATGTAAACAGCACATGGTTTGCATTGGAGAGCATGAACAAACCAACTGTTTTGGTTTTAGGCGGCACCGATAAAGGAAACGATTATTCGTTGATAGCCGAACTCGTAAAAGATAAAGTGAAAGCCATTGTTTGCATGGGTGTTGATAACAAAAAAATTATTGCTGCCTTTAAAGATATTGTTCCGGCAATTGTTGAAACCAATAGCGCAAAACAAGCTGTGAATGCAAGTTTTAAATTGGCAGCAAAAGGCGATGTGGTTTTATTAAGCCCGGCTTGTGCAAGTTTTGATTTATTTAAAAATTATGAAGACAGGGGCAAACAATTTAAAGAAGCAGTAAGAGAATTGTAAGTAAGAAGTTAGAAGCAAAAAGTACGAACTGCAAAAATTGCTTCATCGTTTTATAAATAATTAAAACAAATGTTAGAAACCACAGATAAATTATTTTCTCAGATACCTTCGGTAGAAGGTATGAGGTCGCAATTGATGCAACGCACCAAAGGCGATAAATATATATGGGGTATTGTGATATTGCTTGCAATTATTTCGGTATTGGTGGTGTACAGCGCAACAGGCTCTTTGGCATATAAAATGAACAGAGGAAATAACGAAGTGTATCTGTTTAAACAATTAGCATTTATGATGGTGGGCATGTTCATCATTTATTTTTTACACAGGATTAATTATACCATCTTCTCTCGTGTTGCAACTATTTTATTTTTGGTTTCAATTCCATTATTAATTTATACTTTATTTTTTGGTGCGAAGATTAATGAAGGAAGCCGGTGGATAAAGCTTCCCATCATCAACATGACTTTTCAAACCAGCGATTTTGCCAAGCTTGCTTTATTCATGTATCTCTCAAGAATATTGAGTAAGAAACAGGAAATGATAAAAGATTTTAAAAAAGGCTTTATACCTGCATTAATTCCGGTAGTGTTGATCTGTGCTTTAATTATGCCTGCTAATTTATCGAACGCATTATTAACCGGCGCAACTTCTTTGTTGCTGATGTTTATTGGCCGCATAAGTATCAAACATATTTTATTGCTAATATTAATTGCAATGATTCCGATCGGATTAATTGTATCGGTAGCCATGCTTACTTACGATGGAAAGAAAAAAGAAACAACAAACGCTTCTGCAACATCCGAAAAAATAAAATCATTCGGTCGCTTTGGTACCTGGGTAAAACGTGTGCAGGATTTTAGATATGCAAAAGATGCCGAAGTTCCGTATCAGGTGCAACAGGCAAAAATTGCAATCGCCAACGGAAGTATGTTTATGGGATTAGGTCCCGGTAACAGTCGCCAAAGAAATTATTTACCGCAGGCTTACAACGATTTTATTTATTCCATCATCATCGAAGAATATGGTTTGTTGGGCGGCGCATTTATCATTTTTATTTACTTGGTTTTTTTATTTCGATGTATCCGTATTTTTAAAAGATGCCCTTATGCATTTGGTGCCTTTCTCGCACTGGGATTGAGTTTCACGTTGGTTATACAAGCTATCGCCAACATGGCAGTTAATGTAAATATTGTGCCGGTAACCGGCGTAACATTACCATTGGTAAGTATGGGTGGCAGTTCGTTTTTATTTACTTGCGGTGCCATCGGAATTATTTTAAGTGTTGCAAGAAATGTAGAACAAATGGAAGGAAAAGATATTCTTCCTGCAAGTGTAAATAACGAAAGTGTAGAAAATAATAATGTACCAAACGTTAGTGCTGCTATGTAACACCTGTTGCGTCGCACTCTTCAACGTTTATAACAATATTCGGCAATGAGCAAAATAAAAAATAATAATACACTTCAAAATTCCGCATCAGGAGTTGGGGGTATTATTATAGCAGGTGGAGGAACAGGCGGACATATTTTTCCTGCCATCGCCATTGCAAATGCCATCAAACAATTGCAACCCAATATCGAAATATTATTTGTTGGTGCAAATGGAAAAATGGAAATGGAAAAGGTTCCGCAAGCAGGTTACAGAATTAAAGGAATAGATATTGCAGGTTTTAACAGAAGCTCTTTGATAAAAAATATCGGCTTGCCGTTTAAATTAATCAAAAGTTTTTTTCAGGTTCGGAAAATAATTAATTCTTTCAAACCCGTTGCTGTAATTGGTGTTGGCGGCTATTCAAGCTTCCCTGTTTTAAAGTATGCTCAATCAAAAAATATTAAAACATTTATTCACGAAAGCAATTCATTCGCCGGAAAATCAAATATCATGCTGGCAAAAAATGCAACCATGATTTTTGTTGCAAGCGATGGAATGCAAAAATTTTTTCCGAAAGATAAAATTGTTGTAACAGGAAATCCGGTACGCAAGTCAATTGCCGAATCAAAAATAACCAAAAGCGAAGCGATTAATTTTTTTGGATTGGATGAAAATAAAAAAACATTGTTTGTTGTTGGCGGAAGCCTTGGTGCAAAAAGTATAAACGATGTTATTGCTGCACATTTATCAGAAATAGAAAAATTAAATGTGCAGTTGATTTGGCAGATTGGAAAAAATAATTCTGCGGCGTATTTAAATAATGCAAAAGAATTTAAAAATGTTTTTGCAAGCGAGTTTATAAAAGAAATGGAAATGGCTTATGCAGCCGCAGATACAGTGATATCAAGGTCTGGCGCCATGTCGGTAACAGAATTATGTGTATCGGGTAAAGCTGTGGTTTTTGTTCCTTTTCCTCATGCTGCCGAAGACCATCAAACAAGCAATGCAAAAAATTTGGTTGATAAAAATGCAGCATTGATGGTAAAAGACAGTGAAGCGAAAGAAAAATTATTTTCTGTTGCCATTGAATTATTATTTGATGATGCAATGCAGCAACAGTTAAAACAGAATATTAAATTATTGGCAGTAAATAATGCCGATGAAATTATTGCTGAAGAAATAGTCCTCTCCATCTCTCCCGAAAGGAGAGGAAAAGGAGAAGCTTAATAAAGTATAATTATGTAATGAACAAAACAGAAAAAAATAACACAATGTTACAAAGTCCCTCCCTCGGAGGGATTAGGGAGGCTATTTATTTCATTGCATCCAAA
>DATAMD010000194.1:0-3194 GCA_036260755.1 Chitinophagaceae bacterium
CAAAGCCTTACAATGTTTTTACGCAAGTTTCTTTAAATACAATTATGGTTGATGGAACCGGAATGTGCGGCGGTTGCAGGGTTAGCATAAACAACGAAACAAAATTTGTTTGTGTTGATGGGCCGGAGTTTGACGGTCATCAGGTTGATTTCGATAATATGATAGCAAGATTAAATTCTTATAAAACCATCGAAAAGCAAAAGCAAAAATGTTTTGTTGAAAAAACATTTAAAGAAAAGGAGGTTGCGTTATGAGTTATCAGTCACCGGAAGAGCTTTCTGCAAAAGCAAAAGAATTAATTGTTGAGTACGTTAACAAATGTGATACATTAAAACCAAAAGAACGCACACAAATTCCTGCACAGGAAATGCCAACTCAAGATCCGTTCATTCGCCGAACAAATTTGGAGGAAGTTGCAATAGGTTTTTCTGAAGAACAGGCACGCATTGAAGCAATGCGTTGTTTGCAATGTATCAAGAAAAATTGCGTACAGGATTGTCCGGTAAATATTAATATTCCGGGATTTGTAAATAAAATTGCACATGGCGATTTTGAAGGGGCTGCTCAAATAATAAAACAAACAACATTGTTGCCGGCAATATGCGGAAGAGTTTGCCCGCAGGAAACACAATGCCAGCTGCATTGTGCAGTGGGCAAGGCTTTGAAGGATGTAAATAAATCCGTAGCGATTGGAAGATTAGAAAGATTTATTGCCGACTGGGAAAGGAAAAATGGTAAAAAAGTATTACCTGTTATTAAACCTCCAACAGGAAAAAAGGTTGCAGTAGTTGGTAGCGGACCTGCAGGATTGGTTGTTGCTGCAGATTGTAAAAGAGAAGGTCATCACGTAACAATTTTCGAAGCGTTCCATAAGTTAGGCGGCGTGTTGCGTTATGGCATTCCCGAGTTTCGTTTGCCAAATGATATTATCGATCAGGAAATAGAAACACTAAAACAAATGGGTGTTGAAATTAAAACCAATTTTGTTGTTGGAAGAACAAGAAAATTAATTGACCTGATTGAAAAAGATAAATACGATGCTGTGTTTGTTGGAACAGGCGCCGGGCTTCCAATATTTATGGGAATTGAAGGAGAAAATTTAGTTGGTGTTTTTTCAGCGAATGAATATTTAACAAGAGCTAATTTAATGCGTGCTTTTGAAAAAGAAAAAGCCGATACGCCAATAATCTCTTCGAAAAAAGTTGCAGTGATAGGCGGAGGAAATGTTGCAATGGATTCTGCACGAATGGCGAAAAGGCTTGGTGCCGAAGAAGTGTATATTATTTACAGAAGAACAGAACACGAAATGCCTGCAAGAAAAGAAGAAGTTGCACACGCAAAAGAAGAAGGAATTGAATTTCACTTTTTAGAAAATGCAAAACAAATTATTGGTGATGAGCATGGATGTGTTACAGGAATAGAATGCGTTAGATTTGAATTAGGCGAACCCGACGAGTCGGGAAGAAGAAGACCAATGGAAATTAAAAACAGTGAATTTATTGTTGAAGCAGATACGGTTATTGTTGCCATTGGAAACGGGAGTAATCCGTTAATCAGTCAAACCACGCCACAAATTCAAGTAAATAAATGGGGAAATGTTTTAGTTGATAAAACACAAAAAACCTCATTGAATAAAGTTTTTGCAGGCGGTGATATCGTATTGGGTGCAGCAACAGTAATTCTTGCAATGGGCGAAGGAAGAAGAGCCGCGGCTTCTATTAACAACATGATAGCTATTGAAATGCAAAAAGAAAAAGCCGAAAAAAAATCATACGTTTTGCAAGCGTAATGAAATAGTTTTGCTTTGTAAAAACAAAAGCCCCGCATATTTTGATGCGGGGCTTTTTGGTTATTTAATATTGTATTTATACTTATATCTTTCGTATAACTGTTTTTGTTTGTTGTCTAAACTTACTTGCCGACCCTGAATAAAAGCATAAGAAATATTGCTGCTTTTCATATCTAAAATATCGCCATCAGCAATAATAATATTTGCATCTTTTCCAACTTCAATACTTCCGGTTTTATCATCAACTCCCAAAATTTTGGCAGCATTTAATGTAATGGCTTGCAGCGCTTGTTCTTTGGTTAATCCATAAGTTGCAGCTGTGCCGGCATTAAAAGAAAGATTGCGGTAACGGCTTTCATCGTGTGTATCATTCAATGCAAATAAAACTCCTGCTTTTTGTAAGGCAGCCGGTGTTTTATATGGTTGATCAACATCATCATCTTCTGTTGCAGGCAAAGCGTGTTCCTGATTTAATATCACGGCAATGTTATTTGCTTTTAATATATCGGCAATTAAAAAACTTTCGCTTGCACCAATTATTACAACATCAAAACCAAACTCTTTTACAAAATCAATGGCTGCTAACATTTGTTTTACCTGATCGGCATGAATAAACAATTTTTGTTTTTTATCGTACAAACCTTTTACAGCTTCAAATTTTAAGTTGGTTTGTTTATGTGTTGATTCTTGTAAGTATGATTTCGCTTCGCGGAAGAATAATTTTATTTCTTCTATTTTATCTAAAGCGATTTTTGTTGGATCGGGTTGCGATTCGCCACGACCCACACTGGCAGGGGCTTCGCCGCGAAATCGCCCTCTTTTCTGAATAAAACTCGGCATGTTCAAATGAATGCCGTTATCGTAATTATATGCTGCATCTTCCCAATTCCATGCATCGAGCTGAACAACAGAAGAGGTACCGCTGATTGTACCACCCTCGGGAGTGATGCCTGCTAATAAAATTCCGTTGGCACGCAATGTTCCAATAATCTTTGAATCTGTGTTATATGCAACAATTGAACGGATGCTTGGATTTAAGTCGCCGATTTCCTGAAAATCGTTACTTCCTCTAACTCCGTTTGCTATTTCTTTTAAACCAAGATCGGTAGAAGATAAGATCAATCCCGGATAAACTTGTTTTCCTTTTGCATCAACAATTTTTGCATCGGCTCCGGAAATGGTTATGTTGTTGCCAACAGAAACGATTTTTCCTTTGTTTATTTTTATCGTTGCGTTTTCAATTACTTCACCGTTACCAATGTGAACAGTTCCGTTTGTAATGAATAAAAGGCCGGTGTATTCTTTGGTTGGATAAACAGTTTCCTGCGAAAAAACAAAACTATTTAATAAAAATAAAATGGATATGTTTAAAAATATTTTCTTCATGATTATAATATTTATTTAT
>DATAMD010000198.1:0-8861 GCA_036260755.1 Chitinophagaceae bacterium
TTAAAGTTTCATTATTCGGCCAAATGCTTTAAATGCAATTGAACTAATAATATTTTATAAGTGCAATCTTCTTGTATTCTGTCAGCATATCTTTATCAATAAATTCCACATCACCGCCGTTTTCCAACACCATTTCTATTACATCGTCAACTGCATCTTTTATGAAAGAAAATTTATTACCCGATATATTATAAATCCAATCGTCATAATTATTTGTGTGTGTTGCGTACATATAATTTTTTTCAACAACAAGCAAGCGCCCGTTATGGCTTACGGCCTCATGCCATACTTCTTTCATCCCCATTGCAAGCTTGTTATAATATTTAGCTTCTTCTAATTGATTCAGCAAATCTTTTCTGTGAACTTTTTTCCAGTCGTTTATATGCGGTGCAATTATGTGTTGTATTTCTTCTTCAGTTAATGCCGGATGATTATCATTCAGATATTCAATAACTGCTATTTTATGCCGGGTAATTTGTTTAAACCTGTCGGTTAATGTTTCAGAAGCAAGAACAAAAAGCGGTAAATGATACGCATTGAGTACAATATCGAGAACATTATCGGCATGGTGTAAAAACCTGTTTAACTTAATTTCTTTTGGTTCGAGCAATCCATTCAATTCGGCATAATCTAATTCGGGTGTGTTGGATACGATGCGTGCAAAGATGGTAGAATTGCCAAGGTAAATCCTGCTTTCTTTTTCACTCAACACCAATACAAGATATTTGTGCATTGGTTTTTTACTGAAAACAAGATCACGGATTTCGAATGATTCTTCTATAATGATTTTTTCTTCTAAGGCAATATCGAGATACAAAACTTTTTCGAAAACAGGCGATACATATATGGCGATACTTTTTTTATAGGTATAATAATTTAAACCTTTTATGATTGATTTTAATTTATGAAGCACCAGCAAATAAATTTCTTCGGGATAATTTTCTTCGAGTTCTTTTTCAACTTTATCGGTTGCAGCTTTTAATGAATAAATTATTTCGGCTTTGGAATTCATCTTGGGTTCAAACGGCATAAAAATGGTTACAGCAGGCCGGTAATATACCTCTTGCAGAACTTCTCTGATTTCCTGTCCAACAACAGTTTTCATTATAATTTATCTAAAAAATAACCCGAATTCCATTACTGTAAAGTTTACGAAAAAAAATGCACAAAACAATTATTTTATAAGTGAAAAAAAATAAACACAATAAATAAAAGAGAGCCTGTTGCCGGGCTCTCTTTTATTTATTTTAACCAATATTTATTTTATACTCTTTCCGGTTCTAATTCCCAATGTTCGGGCGAACGCCATAAAGAAGAGAGTAATAATTCTCTTATGAAATAAAATTCTTTTGGTAATCGGTCGTACAACTTTGCAAATAATTCTTCATGTCCTAATAATTCCTGTTTCCATGGTTCTCTGTCAA
Organism: Chitinophagaceae bacterium; assembly: GCA_036260755.1. Classification (GTDB taxonomy): domain Bacteria; phylum Bacteroidota; class Bacteroidia; order Chitinophagales; family Chitinophagaceae; genus CAIQDX01. The sequence continues at coordinate 1,425 of DATAMD010000198.1, forward strand.
CAGTCATAATTTTTGCAAAATCTTCTTTCGAAAAATCTTCAATGCCTGTCCAATCCATATCTTCATAACGCGGCATCCATCCTATCGGGCATTCAACCGCTGATGCGCCGCCATGCACACGTTGAACGATCCATTTTAATACACGCATATTTTCTCCAAAGCCCGGCCATAAAAATTTTCCGTTCTCATCTTTTCTAAACCAGTTTACATTAAATATTCTTGGTGCGTTAGGCAAGTTGCGTCCGAATTGCAACCAATGGTTTACATAATCGCCCATGTGGTATCCCATAAATGGTAACATAGCAAACGGATCCCTTCTAACTTTACCTACTTCACCAAAAGCGGCGGCAGTTGTTTCGGAACCCATTGTTGCGGCACTGTAAACACCAAAGCTCCAGTTAAATGATTGCGAAACCAATGGCACTGCGGTACTGCGGCGGCCGCCAAAAACAAACGCTTCAATCGGAACACCATTTGCACTGTCCCAATCCGGATCGATGGCAGGGTTTTGAGAAGCAGGTGCAGTAAATCTTGAGTTTGGATGTGCTGCAGGTTGTCCGCTTTTAGGATCATAAGGTTTGCCTTTCCAATCGGTTAACCCTTCGGGAATTTCTTTTGTTAATCCTTCCCACCAAACATCTTTATCTTTTGTAATCGCAACATTTGTAAAAATAGTATTGGCACGAATTGTTTCAATTGCATTGAAATTTGTTTTACGGTTGGTTCCCGGGGCAACACCAAAATAGCCCGATTCGGGATTGATGGCATATAAACGACCATCCTCTCCTTTATGGATCCATGCAATGTCGTCACCAACAGTTGTTACATTCCAGTCATCCACACCTTTTGCAGGAATCATCATCGAAAAATTTGTTTTGCCGCAGGCACTCGGGAAGGCTGCCGCGATATATGTTTTTTCTTTTTGAGGAGATTCAACACCCAATATCAGCATGTGTTCTGCCAACCATCCTTCTTCTTTTCCAATCACAGATGCAATGCGTAAGGCAAAACATTTTTTACCCATTAAAGCATTCCCTCCATAGCCACTGCCATAAGAAATAATTAATCTTTCTTCGGGGAAATGTGTAATATATTTTACTTCAGGATTACAAGGCCATGTTACATCTTTTTTACCCTGATCCAAAGGTGCACCAACAGTATGTAAACATTTTACATATTCTTTTCTTTGCAGGTATGGTAAAATATCTTCTCCTATTCTGGTCATAATCCGCATATTCACCACTACATATTCCGAATCGGTTAATTGTACGCCATACCTTGAAAAAGGAGATCCTACGGGTCCCATACAAAACGGAATAACATATAAAGTGCGCCCTTTCATACATCCTTCCATTAAATTATTGAGGATGCTCTTCATTTCTTTGGGCTCCATCCAGTTGTTTGTAGGACCGGCATCTTCCTTGACCCTGCTGCAAATAAATGTTTTGTCTTCTACTCTTGCTACATCACTCGGATCGCTGAAACAAGCATAGCTATTGGGCCTCTTCTCAGGATTTAAAGGAATAAAAGTTCCTTTCTTCACTAATAAATGACATAAACTATCATATTCGCTTTGTGAACCGTTACACCAATGAATTGCATGAGCTTCACAATGTCTTGCAATACTGTTTACCCAGGATTCTAACTCAGATTTAGCCGGGGATGCCTGTTGAAAAGGAAATTTGCTTTCTTGATACATAATGCTACATTTTTTGAAATTTTAATAATTCAAATTACTCTTTTTTTCATTTGACAAGCAATTGTTATATTCTGAAACTAAAAGGAATGTAAATTATCAATGTTTCCACACCTTTATTTTCGATGCAAAGAGACCTTAACTTCACTGCAAAAAATATGAGCAATATCATTTTCGAAAGAAAATTAAAAGAAGATGAATATCTTGCTATGGTTTTTAGATTTTTTTTAAAAATGTCTGCATATAAAATTTAATTTAAAATGATTTTTTTAAACCAACTCCACATTGAAAAAAATAATCATGGAACATCTGCAGGAATAGATTGGATTAAAAGTAAAGGCGAATTAATTGAAAGTTTTTCTCCTGTTGACGGAAAATTAATTGCCTCTGTAACAGCAACTGATAAAGATGCGTACGAACAAACAGTTGTAAAATCGCAACAGGCATTTGCTGAATGGAAAATGTGGCCGGCACCCAAACGCGGTGAGATAGTTAGGCAATTAGGTGAAGCTTTACGCAACTATAAAGAGCCGTTGGGAAAATTAGTTAGTTATGAAATGGGTAAGAGTTTACAGGAAGGTTATGGCGAAGTACAGGAGATGATTGACATTTGCGATTTTGCTGTTGGCTTATCCCGTCAATTATACGGGTTAACCATTCACAGTGAAAGACCCAAACACAGAATATACGAACAATGGCATCCGTTAGGAACTGTTGGAATTATTTCGGCTTTTAATTTCCCTGTTGCCGTATGGAGCTGGAATGCGGCACTGTCGTTGGTTTGCGGCGATGTGTGCATTTGGAAACCAAGCGAAAAAACACCGTTATGCGGCATTGCCATCCAACATATTGTATCAGAAGTTTTCAAAAAAAATGATGTTCCCGATGGTGTTAGTTGTTTGGTTCAGGGCGGAAGAAATATTGGCGAATGGTTAAGTAACGATGCACGAATTCCGTTAATCAGTGCAACAGGTTCTACCCGCATGGGCAAAGCAGTGAGTGTTGCAGTTGCTGAAAGATTGGGTAAAAGTATTTTAGAACTGGGTGGAAATAATGCCATCATTATTTCTAAAGATGCAGACCTGGATATGGCATTAATTGCTGCATTATTTGGCGCTGTTGGTACTGCCGGGCAAAGATGCACTTCAACAAGAAGATTAATTATTCATGAATCGGTTTATGAAATATTTAAACAAAAATTAGTGAATGCGTATAAACAATTAAAGATCGGCGATCCGTTAAACAGTAATAACCATGTGGGGCCGTTGATAGATAAAGATGCAGTTGCATTATATCTTTCATCTATCAATCAATGCAAACAACAAGGCGGTAATTTTATTGTTGATGGATTTGTTCTGGAAGGAAAAGGTTACGAAAGCGGTTGTTATGTTCAGCCCTGCATTGCCGAAGTAACAAACGAAATGGCCATAGTGCAACACGAAACTTTTGCGCCTATTTTATATTTGATGAAATATAAAACCATTGATGAAGCTATTGGCATGCAGAATAATGTACCGCAAGGTTTATCATCATCAATCATGACTGTAAACATGCGTGAAGCCGAACAATTTTTATCGCATACCGGAAGCGATTGCGGCATTGCAAATGTAAACATAGGAACAAGCGGCGCCGAAATTGGTGGTGCATTTGGCGGCGAAAAAGAAACAGGCGGCGGCAGAGAAAGCGGCAGCGATGCATGGAAATCTTACATGCGCCGGCAAACAAATACCATTAACTGGAGCGATAAATTACCGTTGGCACAAGGCATAAAATTTAACTTTAATTAAATCTTGTTTATGAAAGAAAAAATTAAAATAAAATGGTTAACAAAAGCAGAAGAACACGATTATCCGGCTGCTGCTTCATATTTGCAATTACTGATAAACGAAAAAAAAGTAAATGAAATTATTAAACAATTAAAAGCTACTAAAGTCATCTCTTTTAAAGCAAAAGATATTTTTAGAGCGTCGGGATTATCGTTACTCGGTGTAAGCAATCTGCATGTTGAGAACGACAGAAAAAAAATTAAAAAACAAATTCCATTATCTCCTATTTTATTGGTTAGAAGTTTTGATAATAATAAAGTTATTATTGCCGATGGGTATCACAGATTATGTGCAGTGTACTCCTTTGATGAGGATGCATCGATTCCATGTAAAATTGTTTAAAAATTTATGCCGCTAATAGATATAAAAAATATTGCCGTAAAAGAAATTGCAAATGGATATTTTGCAAAATTGATTCATACAGAAAAAATGACTTTCTCTTTTGTTGAAGTAAAAGCCGGCGAATCGTTGCCCGAACATTCGCATCTGCACGAACAGGTTTCAATCATTCAGGAAGGAACATTTCAATTAACACTGGATGGCAAGCCGATTATTTTTACTGAAGGACAATTAATAATCATTCCATCTCATACAAAACATGCCGGGCTTGCTATTACCGATTGCAGGTTGCTGGATGTGTTTTATCCGGTACGGGACGATTATAAAGCATTGTCCGGGCATTAAACATCCTTAACATTTCGCTAAAACTAAAACAGATTGTTATTATATCATTATCATTTCACAAATTTGCTTTTATATAACCCCATCAGATTATGTTTTCTAAAAAGTTTGCCATTATTCTTGTTATTTTATTTGGATTTTATTTTTCCCAAGCACAATCAACTGTTCCCAGAGGCTGGCATTTATTAGATCCGGCAAAAGATTCGTTTTACGGAATCAATCTCAATAAAGCTTATCAATTCCTTAAAGAAAAAAATAAAAAATCAAAAACTGTTACCGTTGCAGTGCTTGATGGCGGTGTTGATACTGCGCATGAAGATCTGAAAGATATTCTATGGCACAACCCAAAAGAAATTGCAGGCAATAAAAAAGATGATGATGATAATGGTTTGGTTGATGATGTTTACGGATGGAATTTTTTAGGAGGCAAAGACGGCCGCAACCTAAAGAAGGCAAGCGATGAAAGATCAAGAGTATATCATCGTTTTAAAAATAAATTTACTGCGCCGGGTTTTGACTCAACAAAATTAAATGCTGCCGAACAATACCAGTTTGCCATGTGGAAGCGTGCAGCCAAAGAAATTAGCTCGAATACCGAAGAACAAATGGAAGTTGCTTTTTTAGAAATGGCAACTAAAGCCATTAAAAGACACGATAAAGTTTTACGCGAAGATCTTGGCATCAACGAATATACCAGCCAGCAATTAGAAACACTCGAACCAAAAACTAAGCAAGGCAAAGAGGCAAAGTATGGTTATTTATCGAGCATGAAAATGCTTGGCATTGAATCGGACGAAAAAAACACATCAACAATTTCTGAGCTGGATGAATATGTTGACGGAAAAAAAGAATCGATAAAAGCAAAAGATAATCCGCCGCACGATTACCGTGCCGATTTTATTAAAGACGATTACAATAATATTAATGATAAATTTTATGGGAATAATGATGTGATGGGGCCCGATGCCATGCACGGCACCCATGTTACCGGCATTATTGCCGCAAAAAGAAATAATGGTGTAGGCATGGATGGCGTTGCCGATAATGTGAAGGTTATGATGTTACGTGTTGTGCCCGATGGCGATGAATATGATAAAGATATTGCACTCGGAATTTTTTATGCAGTTGATAATGGCGCCAAAGTGATTAACATGAGTTTTGGTAAATCTTTTTCGCCAGAAAAAAGATGGGTCGACAGTGCTGTCCGCTATGCAGAATTAAAAGATGTTCTAATTGTTCATGCTGCAGGAAACGAATCGGCAGATATTGATGCGAAAGAAAATTTTCCTAATCCCAATTATCTTTTTTCTTCGGCAAAAGCAAATAATTTTATAACTGTTGGCGCCAGCAGCGATCCAAAAATAAGAGGTGGTTTGATTGCAGAGTTCAGTAATTACGGCAAAGAATCTGTTGATGTTTTTGCACCGGGCATGAAAATTTATTCTACTCTTCCCGGCAAAAACGAATATGGAAATTTGCAGGGCACAAGTATGGCTGCACCTGTTGTTGCAGGATTGGCTGCTTTAATCCGCTCCTATTTTCCCGATCTTTCTGCGCAGCAGGTAAAACAGGCAATAGAAAAATCAGTTTCCATTCCCGATTCATCTTATCAAATCATAAAACCCGGAACTAAAAACGAAATTGTTAGGTTTACTGATCTCTGCAAAACAGGCGGTATTATTGATGCTTACGGTGCCGTAAAACTGGCATCAACCATGAAGCCTGCAAAACAAAATGAGAAATTACCGAAATCATCTTTAAAAAATTCAAAACTAAATTAATAATGGCAAGACCACAGCCGGGAGAATACGGTTCGTTTTATCAAACCTATATCGATAAAACAAAAAGTGATACAGTAAAATTATTGGTTGAAAATAATTCATCGGTATTGCATCATTTTGTGATGAACCTGCCGGAAGCAAAAGCTGATTATGCTTATGCAGCAGGCAAATGGACGATCAAGGATTTATTGCAACACATGATCGATACCGAAAGAATCATGATTTACCGTGCATTGACCATTGCACGAAATGATAAATTTAATTTGCCCGGTTTTGATGAAAATAATTATGCGATTGCTGCAAATGCTTCAACAAGAATTTTACAATCGTTGAAAGAAGAATTTGTTGCCGTAAGAAAATCAACCGATTTATTTTTATTGTCATTAACAGAAGAACAATTACAACAAAAAGGGATTGCCAACAGTCATCCAATTACAGTTAATTCTTTAGCATATATTATTTACGGGCATGCTTTGCATCACAAGCAAATCATTGAAGAAAGATATTTATAAAACAAAAGCCCTGCTTTTTCAAGCAGGGCATATATCATCGGGGGATGTGAATACAATTATTTATTTGCAAATAAAAAAACAGCTACCTGCACATCATTACTTACCATTCCTACACCATAATTAATTCCCCACAAAGTCCTGTCGATTGAAAAGTTTGCCTGAGCAAAAAATTTCTTATCATCGATATTTCTGATGTTAGCAATAAATTTTACCGGAAGGCTTATTCCTTTTAAAGAAAGGGTTCCGTTAATTTCTGCAGTTGAAGCTGAAGTATAATTTACGTTTGTGATTTCATAAGTTGCTTCAGCAAATTTTGCAACATCAAAAAAATCAGGGCTCTTTAAATGGCCTTCTAATTTTTCTCCGGCATCTGCTTTAACCGTTGAAAGATCGATCACAAATTTTCCGTTTGCAAGCTTTCCGTTTTCTACATCAATACTTCCGCTTTTTAATGTAAAAGAACCATGGTGATAACCTGCTTTTTTTGAACCTGTAAATTCAACTTTACTGGCATCAGTTGCAACAGTATAAGTGGCAACAGTTGTTGTTTTTGTTGTTGGAGCAAAAGAATAAACACTTGCTAAAACTGTTGTAAACGCAATACTGAAAAGAATTTTTTTCATACTTTTTTTAAAATTTAATGATTTAAAATGCTTGCTTAAAACACGAAAATAAGCAATTAGATGTATATACAGCTAATTTTGTAAAACATTTCCCGATTTCAAAAATTTTTAACCATCTGGTTTATTTAAAAATAAGTTTTACAAAAAATAAAATCACCTGTCTGTTAACTGATATGGATATTGAAATATGTTATCTTCGCGGCACAAAATTTTATCCGTATGAATTTACACGAATTTCAGGCTAAAGAATTACTGAAAAAATATAATGTACCTGTTCAGGAAGGCATTGCGGTTGATACCGTAATGGCTGCCGAAGAA
>DATAMD010000208.1:0-2294 GCA_036260755.1 Chitinophagaceae bacterium
GCATGGTTCTTTAAGTTATTTAGGTGCTTTGGCCAATTGGGTTCGCGAACAAAAGCATGGTAACAAAACTTATTTCAACCGCAACTTTCATATCGAACCAACCAATGTTTGCGTATTCAGTTGTAAGTTCTGTTCTTACTCCCGATTATATGCGCACAAAGAAGAAGGCTGGGAATTAACCATTGATGATATGCTGAACATTGTAAAAAAATATGATGGCCAGCCTGTAACCGAAGTACATATTGTTGGCGGTGTTCATCCAAAAATGAATTTGCAGTTTTTTGTTGATTTATTTAAAGCTATTAAAGCACATCGTCCCGATTTGCATATAAAAGCTTTTACGCCGGTTGAACTGGATTATATTTTCCGCAAGGCAAATGTTAGTATTGAAGAAGGAATGAAAATTTTACACGAAGCAGGTCACGACTCGCTTCCGGGTGGTGGTGCCGAGATATTTCATCCCGAAATAAGAGAAAAAATTTGTGCTGATAAAGTTAATGCCGATGGATGGTTGGCCATTCATAAAGCTGCACATAAATTAGGTATGCACAGCAATGCAACTATTTTATACGGGCATATCGAATCGTATAAACACCGCATCGATCACATGGAACGTTTGCGTCAGTTGCAGGACGAAACAGGTGGCTTTAATACTTTTATTCCGTTAAAATTCCGCAACCAGGATAACGATATGAGCAATGTTCCGGAAGTATCTATCATCGAAGATTTGAAAATGTATGCTGTGGCAAGATTATATATGGATAATTTTCCGCACATTAAAGCCTATTGGCCAATGTTGGGAAGAAAGAATGCACAGCTCACTTTAAATTTTGGTGTGGATGATTTAGATGGAACCATTGATGATACCACAAAAATTTATTCTATGGCAGGAAGCGAAGAACAAAACCCTTCGATGACCACCGACGAATTGGTTGCATTAATTAAACAGGTAAACAGGCAACCCGTTGAACGCGATACTTTATATAATATAATTAAAGACTACAGCAATGTAGAACTGGAAGAAGCCGAATTAAATTAAATTGCAAAAGACCTGCGAGGTTTTTTGTATTCCCGGCTTTCATTGGCCATAAAAAAGAGGATTGATAATTGTGAAAATTATGTAACAGGGATATTAATGATAAATTATTTAGCTTCTTTAAAAGGTATAACATAACCTCCCACAACTGTTATGATGGCGTTATTGGTGTTTTTAAAATTACACGAAAAGTTACCCGCAACAGCATAAGTAATATAAGTGGCAGTGGTATCTTTTCGGGTGATACTTGTTATATTGTTTACAATATTTGTTGGTTGTAATACTGTATTATTAAAAAGGCTGGGAATGCTGTTATCAACCAAACCAATTACTAAATCTAAGTTGCAATCGGCGGTTGTAAGTAATAAACCGCCATCGAAAATCTTATGTGCACCCGGTTTGGTAGAAGTAAAATCAGCATTTTTTGAATAATGTTTTATATAACAATCCAAATAATAAGCATCTACGTTAATCTGGCCGATATTGGTTAAATCATAACTTTTATTTGCTACACAACCCTGCTGATTGGGTAAACCAAATGTTGATACAGAACTCGTTGAATACTTTACATTTTGTATATAAACGTTCAGGTAGTATGGAGAGTTCGAATTATTGTCGCTTGTTTTACCACATGCAGCAAAAAAGAAACAGAATATCATGCCGGCTAACGAATATTTTTTCATGTGTTTCATAATTTATAAAATGTATTTTATTTATATAATTAAATCAATTCATCAATATTAAAAACTCAAAATACTTCACCTAAATTTACATAAAACCCGCTGCTGCCTTTTCCAAATCCATAATCCAAACAAAGATTGGCACCGGATTTTTTATTAAGTTTTATTCTCAATCCTGCACCGTAACCCGGTAAAAAAGTATCGTATGGTCTAAGGTTCCCGACAAAATTTTCTACATTAAAAAAAACAACGCCCCCAATTAATCCATTACGTGAAATGCGATATCTGTATTCACTCTCAAAATAGATCATTTGCTTTCCTCTAAACCTGCTTTGTACATAACCTCTGCCGGTATTATACTGATCATCCCAACCGGTGCTGGGAAGTAATAAATAGTTAAGGTCGCCTACAAGTGTTAACCAATTATAACTCCATAAAGCCAATGTGTTTTTAGAACCCTTGGGGAAATTAATATATTCCCTTGCATCAATCAATAACGAAGCCCACTCATTATCGCTACCCAATTCCTGTAAGTTTTGCCGTAATACTACATTTAAAAAAGAACCTTTTTGCGGATT
>DATAMD010000213.1:0-6257 GCA_036260755.1 Chitinophagaceae bacterium
AAAATGAATTTTTTCGGTTAATGGTTGAATAGCCATTATGCCAATGCCAATCATCATTCCAAAAATTCCAAGCATTGTAAACAGCGGGAATTTTATTTTATTGGCAGTGCCATTTTGTTTTAAAACAATTAATGCCAAAGAAATTCCGATAAAAAATTCTATACATCTTCCGGTGAAAGTGTATAAAAACATAAAAGTAAAATTGCTGTAAAAACCGTAAAAATTAACATGACTAAAAATAAGTACCAATAATGTGCCGATAGAAATTATAAATAACGGCAATTGCCACAAAGCATTTTTATTTTTTTTGACCCGCACAAAAAACAAGGGCGCTAAAAAATAAAAACATTCTTCAACGGTTAAGGTCCAGCCCTGTGCAAGCCCGGTAAATTTAAGATCATCAAAAAATCCGCGAAGAAAAAATACATTCAATACAATCAATACAAACGAATAAGGAAATCCGTTGTAAACAGAATCATCGTTTAAATAATATGCAACAATAAAAGTTGAGATGGTAATTAAAAGATACATGGGATAGATACGTGCAATCCTGTTCTTCAAATATTTTCTGAACCAGGTGCCGCTTATTTCGCAGGTATCGTAATAACGCAGGCCGATTAAAAATCCGCTCAGCACAAAAAAAACTGTAACGCCAGTATGAAATTCATTCAATATCCGGAATAATGGATAAGCAAAATCGGATTGATTTGCATGATGAAAGAAAACCATAAAAGCAGCAATAGCTCTGATGCCTGTAAGTGGTGGAATGTAATTATCTGCCTTCATTAAATAACATGATTTTAAAAAATAGAAACCGAATAAAAACAATTTTATGCAATAAGCCTGTAATTGACCGTTAATGTAGATAACTAATAATTAAATTATAACTTAACCTGTTCTATGTGAATAACTAAACCCTGCAGCTCAGGGTCATTAAGTTAAGATAAAAAGCAATGGCGTTGCAAGAACGGAGCCCGCCGGCTTGAGGCAAAATATTTTATTTCTTTTGGTTCCGTCATTATTCAGGTTTCTCAACTATCCGAACAAATAGGAGTAATATTTTTATATTTCCCTTTTTGTTTTTATTACACGAATTTTTGCGAATTACACGAATTTAGTAGAACAATTTAGTTTTTATAATCGGTTTCGACAGGCTGCCAATTACACATAGATTAAATTCATAAAAATCAATGAAATACAAAATTGGCTTTTTAATAAAAGAGATTTCAGAATAATAATCAGGATGCAGCATTATAACCCTGCAACCTTCGCAAGTTTCACCAGTTCTTGCATTACTTGTCCCGATACTTCGGGAAGCCACCTCTTTTTATCCGGTTTCGACGAAGTCGGAATTGAAAAAATGCAAAGCATATTTTTTCAAAGGGTAAAAAGCAGTGGCGTTGCAAGAACGAAGCCTGCCGGCTTGAGGCAAAGTATTTTATTTCTTTAGTTCCGTCATTATTCATCATTCTCAACTACCAAACTAATATGAACAATATTTTTATATTTCCCTTTTTGTCTTGATACAAAAAGGGAGAAAAAAATCAAGAACGAATGATATTCAGCACATTCGTTCGGGGTTCTTTATCTGACTGTTGCACTGCTGAGACTTCAGCTACATTATCACGGATATTGTTGACAAAATGCAGGATGATTACATTTTGTAGTTTTTGCAGGCTTGAATTTTTTATTCTTTTTTGCTTCTGCCAAAGTCGGGAAACAAAAAGAATAAGAAAACAAAAAAACCATCCCTTAATCCGGGATGGCTTTTACTTACTAATCCGTGTACCAATATAAAGTCCGTATAATTATTTAGTGGCTGTTGCTGCGCTTGCTTCCGAAACCTGTGTTCTTATTTTAGCTTCAATTTCGTTTGCCAGTTCGGGATTATCGTGCAATAATTGTTTTACTGCATCGCGGCCCTGCCCTAATTTATTTGTATCGTAACTATACCAGCTTCCGCTTTTATTTACAATACCGAGTTCAACACCCATGTCAATAATTTCGCCAAGCTTACTTATTCCTTCACCAAAAATAATATCAAATTCTGCAGCACGGAAAGGAGGCGCCACTTTATTCTTCACCACTTTTACTTTTACGCGGTTGCCTATCGCTTCATCGCCATCTTTTATTTGTGCCTGGCGGCGAATATCTAAACGAACCGATGCATAAAATTTTAAAGCATTACCGCCGGTTGTTGTTTCGGGATTGCCAAACATTACACCAATCTTTTCGCGCAGTTGATTGATGAAAATACAAATGGTATTTGTTTTACTGATGGTGGCAGTTAATTTACGCAAAGCCTGGCTCATTAATCTTGCATGCAATCCCATTTTGCTGTCGCCCATTTCGCCTTCCAGCTCGCTTTTGGGAACCAATGCGGCAACCGAATCAATTACCACAACATCCAATGCACCCGATAAAATTAATCTGTCGGCAATTTCTAATGCCTGTTCGCCATAATCGGGTTGAGAGATCAAAAGATTATCAACATCAACACCTAATTTTTGCGCATAATTACTGTCGAAAGCATGTTCTGCATCAATGATGGCACACATGCCGCCTTTCTTTTGTGCTTCGGCAATGATATGAGTAGCGATAGTTGTTTTACCCGAAGATTCCGGGCCATATATTTCAACCACTCTTCCCCGTGGAATACCGCCAACGCCCAGCGCAATATCCAAACCAATTGAACAGGTAGAGATTACTTCCATCGGTTCTGTACTTTTTTCATTCATCAGCATCACACTTCCTTTGCCATAATCTTTGTCTATCTTATCCATTGTAAGCTTTAATGCTTTCATTTTTTCTGCGTTACTCATATACTGTGATTTTAATTCAAAAATAATCAGAGATTAAAGGTAGTGGAAAAAATATTACAAACACTAATTTTTTTAGTATTTTTTGGCTAAAAAAATTGGATGATAGATAAATACTGCTTTCTATTGATTTTATAGGATCAGGCATTTGAAGCCCAAAAGCTTTACAGAACTCAATCTTGTATCTATTTATGATTTTAATTCCCTCAGGGCCGGGAGGCTGTCACATTGAAAACACGGACTGCACCGGCTTCTTTGAAAAAATATGCTTTGCATTTTTTCAATTCCGACAAGTCGGAACCGAACCCGATGAGGCCCGGTTTTCAATGTGGTTATCAGCGTAAGCAATAGTAACAGCTTGTTTATTGTTAATACCAAACCTTAGCGCTTATTCTACTTAATCCTATGATTTTATAATGTGATGTATTGCGTATGGTACACAATTGCTGAACACAGATCATTCTGCAATTTTTCCTTACTACCTTACTATTACCTCACCCGTATTTTTTGGCAGGTTTCTTCGGGAGTTCTTCGTAAACACCCGAAGAAAACAGCAGGGTGGTAACAGGAAAGTACGAAGGAACCAGGGAGAAAGCTGTCTATAGCAATCTTTGTTTTATACTGAAAAAACTTTACAGTTGGTATCGTACGGGGTTTACTTTACAATTCAATTATTTTATCGAAATTCGTTCTGATGTTGTGCATGTTATTTTAGAAAGTTTGGTCACTAACTAAGACAACTGCATTTCATCTTTTTGTCACACTTTTTTAAAATTAACTCCGCCAACGGGTTATTATCAGTAATTTCTTATGGTAGCATACACCCCATAGGATTGCTCGTCAATGTCATAAAACGGGATAAGCAAATAGGTATTACCATTATTGTTCAAATGAAATGCGTTGCTTTCTTTATCCAGAGACAGGCTTTTCAATATCAAATCTTGATTACCCTTCAAAATCAGTTCTGTATTGGAATCAAATGCCAAAAGTGTCGGGCCATAAAATATTGCAAAAACATTCTTATCATCTGGCATTGTTTTGATATAAAAGTCACATTGGAAAACCAATTTTATTTTGTCGTTATTTTTCCATTGGCGATTTAAGCTAATATATGAATTAGGTACAATTTTGTTAGTTTGTTTTTCGCCATTTACATAAACTTCTGCTTTTTTCGCCCAGGATGGTATTAATAGGTTAAGAACAAAATTTGTCTTTTTCTTTGTCGAAACGGTAAACTCAACAATTGTATCCATAGGAAAGTTACCTGTTTGTCCAAGAACAAGATTTTTTTCATCCCAATTCACCTGAGATGGAAGATATAAGTTTACCCATAAAGCAGAGTCATTATGATAATAAATACCTGAATTAAGAGCAGAAAATGCTTCTATTGTAGTACCATTACAACAGCGGAAATCATTTTCCTTTAGAAATTCTTTTTTTCGGGGAGAACCCAATGGTAAGTGATACACGCATTTTCCTGAATTTCTGCTTTGCAATGCCAATACAGAATTGTAAAAGGTATTCATGAATGCACCGGCATAAGCCGGGTCAACTGTCCATGTAAAAAGAGTTGAAGTAAGTTTTTGGGTATTGTGTGATACACAAGATTCTGATGTTTCGTTCGTCATTGTATTACTAAGCTGCCCCGGCACTCCCCAGTGTTCTGCTGAGAGCGATGTATTAGTGGTTACGTTGGGGCGAGGGCCACTACTTGATCCATTTGCATATACATGTGATCTCATAAGCATATCCCAAAAATTAACCACGGCATCATGATACTTTTTTTCTTTTGTAATAGAGTATCTTTGAGCAAAACCGTTAACAAGTACTAAATGGGTGTTGGAATGTAAACCTGATAAAATATCCACGTTTTCCGATAAAGGAACAGCAAACCAATCTCTGTCGAATGTTTTTGCCAATGCTAAATGTTCAGGGTCTTTTGAAATCTTATATAACTTATACAGCACTTCATTCATTGCTCCTGCTTCATTAGAAGGATTTGCCCCAACACTATACAATACTTTCTCAATTGTTTCGTCGCTGAGTTTAGACATTCGTTTTTCCACATAAGCGGCCATGCTTACAACCATTTCATAGGCTTTTACATTTCCGGTGCAGGTATAAACATCCAGCAAACCCTGCATAATTTTATGATAGGTATAATACGGAGCCCAAACACTTCCAAATTTAGTTTCCAATACATCAAAGTCCTTTTCAGGAAATGCACTAAGATACCCGTTTCCTAAAGCTTGCTGGCACTTATACAATTCATCTACCATGTAATTCAATCTTTTTGCTAACATGGTATCTTGATATTTTTCTACTACAAAAGAAACAGCCGATAAATAATGGCCAACAAAATGTCCTCTTAATCCAATCTCTGGAGACTCCCAACCCTCTAATGGTTTTGCAGTTGATGGCAAACCGGCATTAACCTTGAAATTATGCAATAGCCTGTCTGGTTCAAGTGATTTTAAATATTCTATATTTAAGTCTTCCCGATGTTTTACCCATGAAGTAGTCAGGGTGACCGATTTACTTGGGAACGAAGTAACTTTTTCTGCATCTGAAATAAATGCTTTGTTCTGACAATATAAGTTTAAGTCAATAAGAATTAACAATACAACAAAAACCTGTTTCATAATATTTATTTTTAGTCGCTCATCATTTGTAAACTCCGGTGAATGTAAGCATCCTATTCCGAAAGCCCTTAACCGGGCACTATTGTATGTAGAATTTAATTCAAATTTTTAGTTTAACCTCTACAAGTTTTTAGTTTAACCTCTACAAGGTAAATGGCATCCGAGAGGTGTTTTCTACAATACTTAATCTCTTGTGGAGAGTTTTCCGCGTAGCTGATAAACGTATTGTAGAAAAAAGGATGAACAAAGCAAAATTCCATCCAAGGGATAAACTTTAATTTTTGCAGGATAACAATGGTCATACAACTATTCAACTTGTTTGTCAGATCACATGTCTTAGCTAATTTTCAACGAATATGCGTAATTAAGTCCTGGTTTATTCTCCGGAAGGATTACTTCCAAACCTTCAGGCTTTTGTTCAAATTTTAATTCCCCAAAGCCTAATAATTCGACACGATTAACTAACTCAGACCTTAGCGAATTTCCTTTCGAAAGGCTTTTGATGAGTGCTTTCCCGTTTTCGGGCCACCCAAGAGCTATTGCATAAAGCGAATTTCCTTTTGTAGTGAATCGGTAATCGAGCGAGCTGAATGGTTTTCCACCGCTTTCGTTGAATCCCTGGGCAGTCAACGCGGCTGCACTTTCCTGAGCAGGACCTTCTCCAAATATCTTCCACGGGCGTGTACCGAAAATACTTTCACCATTGGCTTTCATCCAGACACCAATTTCTTCTACAATAGCCCTTTCGTCCGAATCAATTGTTCCGTCACCGCGAACAGGTACATTGAGCAACATA
>DATAMD010000220.1:0-5935 GCA_036260755.1 Chitinophagaceae bacterium
TAATTCCTCACTCCTTTCAAAAAAATCTTTCCAATGTTTTAATTCGTTTTTTTCACCGGCATCAATTTTATGCGCCTGATTTTTTTGTGTGAATGTTTTAAAAAGATTGGAAGATGAAGCGGCCTCTTTTATTTCTGAAGTAAATGGTTTACTAACTGCATCTAAACTTTGTATCTCGGCATTTAAAGTAAAATCCAAAGATGGTGCAATGCTGAATTGTGCCAACGCATGTTTTACCGCAGCCTGCACAAAAGCATAAATAATTTTTTCATCTTCAAATCTTTTTAAAACATTCACACAAAAAAATCAGGCGCATAAAATTGATGCCGGTGAAAAAAACGAATTAAAACATTGGAAAGATTTTTTTGAAAGGAGTGAGGAATTAGGAGATGGGAGAAAGAATGCGGAAAATGTATCGCAAAAGTTAGAATACGAAAGTTCATCAGAAAAAAAATATTCTATCTCCTGCATCCTATCTTCTAAATTCTTTCATTCAATTACACAACACTTATATCATTGCAACAACGCAAAATGGTTTTATAGTTGTGCATCAGCAATTGGCGCACGAAAGAGTTTTATACGAACGTTACAGTATTGCTGCACACGGCAAACAAATGAGTACGCAAAAAAATTTGTTTCCTGTTACGTTGGAATTAGCAACAGCAGATGCATTTTTATTAAATGACATTTTGCCCGATCTGTTTGCCATCGGTTATCAGATAGAACCCTTTGGCAGCAATACCTTCGTGATACAAGGCACACCGGCAGATGTATTGCAGGGTAACGAAAAACATTCAATAGAATTATTAATAGAACAATTTAAACATTTCAGCAGCGACATAAAATTTTCAAAAAGAGAAAAGTTAATCCGTTGCATGAGCCGGCAACAGGCTATTAAAGCCGGACAAGCATTAACGCAAAACGAAATGCAAAGTTTGGTAGAAGAATTATTTAAATGCGATACACCAAATATTACCGTAACAGGTTCTCCAACTTATTTAGAATTTAAAGAAGATTATTTGGACAGAATGTTTGGCAGATAGATTACACGAATTGCATAATAAAATAACCGGCAGGCTTCATAAAAACGAATTCGTGTAATTCGCAGAAATTAGTGTAATTATTAATAATTCTCAATAATGGCTGTAATAAATCTTTCGATTGATTTTCTAATTGCAGTTGCGGAAGCCTGATGATTATTTACCATCACCGAAAAAATTAATTGTTTGTTTTTATTGGTGATGATGTAACCGCTTAATGCCAGATTATTACTTACCGTTCCGGTTTTAGCATAAATTTTCCCGGCATAATTTTTATACAATCCTTTTAAAGTGCCTTCATCACCGGTTGGAAGTATGGTGGTTATTCGGTTCCATGCAAAATCGTTTTTCATTTTCTCCAGCAAAAAAATAAAATCCTGCGGCGATATTAAATTGTAGCGGCTTAACCCGCTGCCATCAACCCATTTTGGTTTTTGAGGCATCAACTTATAATCTGTTTGTAAAAGCGTATCAATAATTTTTTCATCACTCATTAATCCTAATCTTTCATTACTTACCATTAATAAAGTTTGTTCGGCAAAAAAATTATCGCTGCGGTGCATGGTTATTTTTAAAAGAGAATCGGTGGGTTGGGAGTGGATGATGTTTGGCAATAAATATGATCTATCAATCCACAATGAATATTCAAACATTTTTTTCAAAGTATCTTCTAAAATTGAATAAGGAACATAATAAGCTAATGTTTTTATTTCGTTAAATGAGGAAGGTGGAAAAGGCGAAGCATTTGTCTTAAAAGGGATTTCGGCTGAACTAAATTTTGATTTTACGGTTTTCCATTGAAAGAAATTTTTGTCTACATCACGAGTAATTGCAATGTTATTTATTTCTTTTGGGTGATTTTTAAAATGTTCATTGTCTTTTACATTTATCCCATAATTCTTAGAATAAAAGTAATTCGGCATTACCTCGATGGTATCATTTTTTGCAGAAAATTTTGCAACATTACCGTAAATAGGAAACTCGCTTCTTTCAGCCATATAATCATCATTATAATCATCCCAAGCCCAGCCAAATCCTAATGGTTTCTCTCTCCATTTTGGTGGAACCACATTTATATTTTGTTTTGCGTTTTTCAGAAAATTAAAAACAGGCTGATTTTCAAAATCAGGATGTAAAAAAGTTGGATCACCAGTTGCCTGAATATATAATTGATTATCTTCTTTCATCTCATACCTCAACCCCGCCAAACTATCTCCTAAATATTTCATGGCTGCATAACAGGTAAGAAGCTTTGTATTGCTTGCAGGAATAAAATATTTATTGCCCTGATAATTGTATAAATATTTTTTTGCCCCGGCATCATAAACACTTATGCCAACATGCGCCGATAAAAGATTACTGTCGCTTAAAAGATAAGTTGCAGCAAATTGTTCGATATTATTTTCAGCAGCAGCTTTTACTTTTTCTTTTATTTCGGTATTAACAGCAGGCGGTGTATTAATTAATTTTTTGTGCGCAGTACAAGCTGCAAAACCCCACAGCAAAAAATAAAGCGCAATGTTTATTTTAATTCTCATAATCGATGGTTTATCCGTTCATCAAACAATGCAAAACAGTTTTTTTACATTCCTTACTTTTATTGCACTGCTTAAAACACCAAAACATGAAAGTACAACATTCGAAATTATTGTTGATTGCTGCAATATTTTTTGCTGCATCTGCATCTGCTCAAACAAAAAAATATATCGATAAATCCAACATGGATATATCTGTAAAACCCGGCGACAATTTTTATTTGTATGCCAATGGCACATGGATAAAAAACAATCCTGTACCCGCTTCCAGAACACGCTGGGGAAGTTTTGATGAACTTCGTCAGGAGAGTTCAAAACGTTTGCAAACATTATTGGAAGATGCAACCAAAGCAACCAATCCCGATAGAAAAACAAAGATCATCGGCGATTTTTATAAAAGCGGCATGGATAGTTTGGCCATCGAAGCAAAAGGTTATCAACCTATCAAAGCCGATTTGGAAAGAATAAATAATATTTAATCTGTTGCCGGTATTATTCACGAAGCAATAAATATGCGTGTGAATGGTTTGGGTAGCGCCATGTTTGGAATGAATGTGGGGCCCGACAGAAAAAATGTGATGGTTTATATTCCTTCCATCAGTCAGGGCGGAACAAGTTTGCCCGACAGGGATTATTATTTGAAAGATGATACACGCAGCAAAAAAATTCGTGATGCTTATAAACTGCATCTGCAAAAAATGTTTTCATTGGTTGGTGAAGATGTAACTACTGCCGCTGCAAGTGCGGCATCGGTTTTAAAGATCGAAACTGTTTTAGCCAATGCACAAATGAGCCGCATTGAAATGCGTGACCCCAATAAAACCTATCACAAATTTGCAGTGAACGATTTAAGTGCAACTACTTCAAACCTAAACTGGGCTTCAATTCTAAGCGAATCAAAAATTAATGGCGCTGATAGTGTTTTAGCAGGCAACCCCGAATTTTTAAAGAAAATAAATTCAATGCTGACTGAAATTCCATTGAATGATTGGAAAAATTATTTGCGCTGGCATTTAATCAGAAGTGCATCGCCATATTTAAGTCATGATTTTGTTGATGCCGATTTTGAATTTAATAAAGTTCAAACCGGACAAAAAGTTCCAACACCTCGTTGGGAAAGGATGAGCAGTTTAATTGACCGGATGTTGGGCGATTTAATCGGGCAGATCTATGTAGAAAAATATTTTAAACCCGAAGCAAAAGTGTACATGAATAATTTGGTTGATAATATGATTGCCACTTTTGCCGATCGCATTAAACGTTTGGATTGGATGAGCGAAACCACCAAACAAAAAGCTTTGGAAAAATTAAATGCCATGGTTAAAAAAATTGCTTACCCCGATAAATGGAGAACTTATGATGGCATTGAAATAACCGCTGATGATTTTTATAAGAATGTTCGCAGTTGCAGTGTTTGGTTTTATAATTTTAATGTAAATAAAATGGGCAAACCTGTTGACAGAACCGAAATGGGAATGACACCGCCCACCATCAATGCATCTTATAACCCATCGATGAATGATATTACTTTTCCTGCAGGTATTTTACAATTTCCATTTTTTGATTTTGGCGCCGATGATGCTGTAAATTATGGTGGAATAGCTGCTGTGATTGGCCATGAGATGACGCATGGTTTCGACGATCAGGGCCGCCAATTTGATGCTGTTGGAAATTTAAAAGACTGGTGGACAAAAGATGATGCCGATAAATTTGTAGCCAAAGCCAATGAAGTTGTAAAACAATACGATGCCTTAACCGTGCAGGATTCTATTCACGTAAAAGGTAAATTAACTTTGGGCGAAAACCTTGCAGACTTAGGCGGGTTAAGCATTGCATACGAAGCGTTTTCTAAAACCGAACAATTTAAAAAACACAAAAAGATAGATGGCTTTACACCGCAGCAACGTTTCTTTTTAAGCTGGGCGCAGGTTTGGCGAAACAATGTTTTACCCGATGCCGAAGCGCAATTAATTTTAACCGATCCGCATTCGCCGGGCATTCATCGCGGCAATGCGCCGCTAACAAATATAGATGCGTGGTACGATGCATTTAAAATTAAGCCAACCGATAAAATGTATAAAGCGCCCGAAACAAGAACACATATTTGGTAAACGAAAAATATTTTTCTGAAAAAAAGTTCATACAATTTGTATGAACTTTTTTTATGTAGCAAACTTTCGAAACAGTATTCAACTTCGGTTGCGTCGCACACTTGTACGTTCGAAGCTTCGAGCAGCGAGCTTCGAGCAAACGCTCACAGCTTTCCTTCTGTTGAAGTGTGCGACGCAACCGCAGCTTCATTTTTATTCTTCAGCTTGCTACAAAAAAAAATTTATTATTTTTTTATCAACCGAATATTTTTTGCAGATTCTTTGCGCATAACGTGCATGGGAATGGCAACGCCAATTGCCAGCGACATGATGATGAATAATGTTTTTGCGCCATTGTTTACTGTTTCGGAAAGTATTAAATTATAATTGGGTTCGATGTTGCCGGTGAGTTTAATTAATCCCAGCATAGTGCGGTAGGCAAACACGCCCGGAATTAATGGTATCACGGATGGTATGGCAAATATCATGGGTGGTACATGGCGAAAATGTGCGATGGGGATACTTAAAACACCAACTGCCGATGCGCCAACAAATGATGCAAACACAACGCCAATGCCCAATTGCAATAAAGTAAATTTTAAAAAACATCCGATAGCCCCGCCAACCCACAATGCAAATAAAGTTCTGGGTGGTACATTAAATAAAATACCAAAACCCAATGCAGCCCAACCGCACCAAAAAGCTTTGCTTAAAATTAAAATCAAATCCATAATAATTAATTCAAATTATAAATAAGCATGGCAACTAATAATCCAAATGCAATTGCCATCGAAAACATTAATGCATTAATTCCCCGTACAATTCCGTTTAAAATATTTCCATCAATTAAATCGGTAAAAGAATTTATTAACGGAACACCGGGAATTAAAAACAAAACCGATGTTGCAAAAGCATGTTCGAAGTTTATGTTTAATCCTGCTTTAATAAATGCACCGGCAAATAATGATGCAACCAATGATCCAAAAAATACGCTGATGTAAGGATTGAATTTATTTTTAACTGCTTCTTGCCGTATAAACAATCCGCAAAAAGTTGCGCCAAATGCAATAATCATTTCCGGTATTTTACCGCCGAACGAAAAACAAAATGCAGAACCGGCCAGGCTTACAAAAATTAAAATGATGATACGCGGATAATGAGGCAGGGCAAGCAATTGATTTAATTCTTCCCGAACCTGATGAACAGATAAATTATTTTCAACTGCTTTCCAACTTAACCTGCTGATGCCCGAAATGGTTTTAAAGTTTAC
>DATAMD010000223.1:0-5231 GCA_036260755.1 Chitinophagaceae bacterium
GTTGGAACGGATGGTTAAACTATATCTTCCGGTAGAATCGGTTAATGTTCCGCGGCCCGATGTGAAAGTTCGCAACAGTAATTACAGATTAGATTCTATTCAAAACAGAAAAGATTACGGAAAATATTTCGACTTTAAAAAACCGGGCATCCGTTTAAGCACTACGCCCGGTTATAATCCCGGTGGCGTAACCGCAGGATTAGATTTGGATGAACTGATAAATATGTTTCGTTTTAAACGCAACAGAAGTTTAGAAGCGTTGCAAAAAAGATTAATTCAGCAGGAGCAGGATAAATATATCGATCATCGTTACAGTAAACAATTTGTTCGAAAGATCACCAAACTGCAATCGCCCGAGTTAGAAAATTTTATGCGTATATACCGGCCAACCTACGAACTGTGCCAACTGTTTAATGATCTTGAATTAGGTTATTATATCGAAAAATGTTACGATCAATACCAATTAGATAAGTCGGGTAAATAATTTTTTTAACCAACTGTAGTATCGCTATGATGCTGCGGTTGCGTCGCACACTTGTACGGAAGAAAAGCTATCAGCTAATAGCCATTAGCCAATAGCTTGTGCAATAGAATTCAAAGTGTTGAAGTGAGTGACACAATCCTCATCTGCCTTTCAGGCATCTTCTCCAATTGGCGAAGAGAAATGGATGCAATCTGTTTTATGCCATAAATACAAAAGCCGGTAACAAAAAAATTAATGATCGCAATCATCTTTATGCGCATGATTATGCACACGGCAGAAACGAAAATTTAAAACATGGCCGGAGACAATAAAAATAACTGCAGGAATTAAAAGCCAAATTTCCCATTGGTGCCAGATCTGTTTGGCAAATAAAAAACTGATACCGACCGAAAAAATAATTAATGGCCTTAAACTGTGATGATGCTTTTTATATCCGTGATATAAAGAATAAGAGCCAATGCAAAATGCAAGTACAATCATTCCGAATTCGAAACCAAAATTGTGAATGATATTAATGCCAAATAACGGCAGCGTAGATAGAAACAACGGCAGCAACGCACAATGAATGGCGCAAGCCAGTGAAGTTGTAATTCCCAATGCATCCCAATTAATTTTTAACCGCGACATTTTGCAAAGATAATAGTTTGCAACTTTGTTGCAAATGTTTTGTTATAAGGAAATTAGCTGCCTTTAAAAGATTTAACTTTGCCGCACAACTTATTTTATGAGTAAAAAATTATTGGGCTATCTGGGTTTCTTTGTTGTGCTGATAATATCGTTTTATTTTTTTGCATTCAAGGGAACCGATATACTTACCAAAAGTACTTTAGATAAAAGAGGTTTTGTGCAGCCGTTTTCTTTTCCAAATCAGGATGGTGTTATGTTTACGAATGCCGATATGCTGGGCAAAGTTTGTGTAGTGAACTATTTTTTTACTTCATGCAAAGGCATTTGCCCGAAGATGAACAACAACATGAAAAAAGTTTATGAAGCGTTTAAAAACAATCCCGAATTTTTAATCGTATCGCATTCCTGCGATCCCGATAACGATTCAGTTCCAAAAATGAAACACTATTCCGATTCGTTAAAAGTCGATAATAAAAAATGGGTTTTCTTAACCGGCCGGAAAGATAGTTTATATAAAATGGCAAGATTTAGTTACGGCATTGATGATCCTAAAAATGTGGTGGCAAATATTAAAGACGATTTTATTCACACACAATTTTTTGCTTTGATCGATAAAAACGGAATGGTTCGCGGCGGCGTGTACGATGGTTTAAAAGATAACGAAATAGAAAAATTAAAAACCGATGTTAAAAAATTACTGAACGAAAAAGTAACGAAAGGAAATTTTGCAAACGGTATTTTTAATTAAACGAACAACGCTTCATCATGAAAAGTGATATTGCAGAAATATTAAAACGAAATCAATTAAGTGTTACCGAAAGCCGCACAAAAATCCTTGAATTATTTCATGAATCAAATTCTGCATTGGCGCATGCCGATATTGAATCAAAAACCGAAGAAAGCTACGATCGTGTTACCATTTACCGAACACTGCAAACATTTGTAGAAAAAGGAATCATCCACACCATACCAACTGCCGATAATTCGGTATTGTATGCTTTGTGCAAAGACGAATGCACACAAGGCAAGCACAACGATAATCATGTTCATTTTATCTGCGACGTATGTGGTACAACTTATTGTTTAGACCATATCTCCGTTCCGGAAATTAATTTGCCGAAAGGATTTACACCGCACCGTACCGATGTTGTTGCAAGCGGCATTTGTAAAAATTGCAGGTAAAATTATTCATCTCACAATTCTTTTCACTTACTTTCGATAAAACTATTTTATGATATTAGTTACCGGTGCAAGTGGATTGGTGGGTTCTCATCTTGTTCAGGAATTGGTAAAACAAGATAAAAAAGTAAGAGCCATTTACCGAAATGATATTCCTTCAGATATGCCTGATGGTATTGATTGGATTAAAGCCGATATTCTTGATCCGCTTTCTTTAGAAGATGCCATGCAAGATGTTGAACAGGTTTATCATTGCGCTGCAATGGTTTCATTCAATCCAACGAAAAAAGAAATCCTTTATAAAACAAATGTTGAAGGAACAGCAAATATTGTAAATGCATGTTTAAATGCGGGCATAAAAAAATTATTGTTTGTTAGTTCGGTTGCCGCTTTAGGAAAAACAAAAGTTGCCAAAATTATTGATGAAAAAATGAACTGGTCCGAGGACGGCGATAACAGCGAATATGGCAAAAGCAAATATTTTGCCGAGAAAGAAGTGTGGCGCGGCATAGCCGAAGGATTAAACGCCGTGATTATAAATCCTGTTATTATTTTAGGTGCCGGCGATTGGGAAAAAGGTTCTTCAGAAATCTTTAAATCGGCATACAATCAATTTCCCTGGTATTCTGCCGGAGCCACCGGATTTGTTGATGTAAAAGATGTGGTTAGGGCAATGATACTTTTAATGCAGGGAACGCCGCACAACGAACGTTTTATCATTTGTGCCGAGAATTTATCTTTTAAAGAAGTGTTTAGCGAGATCGCAAAAAATTTTCACAAACAACTTCCATATTTACGGGTAACAAAATTTTTGGCAAGTATTGTTTGGCGTTCAGAAGCAATCAAAGCAAACATTACCGGCAAAGAACCGTTGCTTACAAAAGAAACTGCTAAAGCTGCATTATCAATTGCAAAATTTAATAATGCAAAATTTTTAACCTTCGCACCGAATTTCAATTACACGCCAATTAATGTTTCAATTAAACGGATTTGCGAAGAGTTAAAAACAAAATATCATTTATGATTCCATTACCTTCTTCCACAATTCCGGAATACGTTTAGCCCAAACAAATTCTCTTCTTTTTTCTCCTGCATCAATTGCCGGAGTGCCCATATAAACTTTATTCCCTTTAATTGAATTGGTAACGCCTGCTTGTCCCATAACAACTGCACCTGCACCAATGGTTATTGTTTTGTTTACACCAACCTGTCCCCATAAAATCACACCATCTTCTAAAATAGTGGCACCGGCAATTCCAACCTGTGTTGCAATCAAACAATTTTTTCCAACAATAACAT
This sequence comes from Chitinophagaceae bacterium, assembly GCA_036260755.1. Lineage (GTDB taxonomy): Bacteria > Bacteroidota > Bacteroidia > Chitinophagales > Chitinophagaceae > CAIQDX01. The sequence goes on from DATAMD010000223.1 coordinate 3,590, forward strand.
CATGCCCCAGATGAACTAAATTATCTATCATTGTTCCTTTGCCGATTCTTGTTTCCGAAGTAACGCCGCGATCGATGGTGCAGTTGCAGCCAATTTCTACATAATCTTCAATCACAACATTACCGCAGCTTTGCATGCGTTTATACCAAACATCTCTGTTTTTTTTTCCGTTGTAATAAAATGCGTCGCCGCCAATTACAGTACCTGCCTGAATGATAACATTATTACCGATAACACAATGATCATTAATTGTAACATTTGGATGAATGATACAATTAGTGCCGATGATAACATGATTGCCAATAAAAACATTGGGCATAATAACTGTTGATTCGCCAATAACAGCCGAGTCGCTGATTGATTTATTTGATGGATTGAAAGGGCAAAAATGATTTACGATTTTTAAATATGCTTCAAAAGGTTCTTCGGTAACAAGCAATGCTTTTCCATCAGGAATAGTAACATCTTTATTATTGATGATGATAAAACTTGCATTGCTGTTTAAACAGGTATCATAATATTTTGGATGATCTACAAAAGCAAGATCGCCTTTTTGAACTTTATGTATTTCGTTGATGCCTGTTGCCTGTGCATTGATGTTTCCAATTAATTCGGCATCAATTAATGTTGCAATCCATTGTAAAGAAACTGGTGAAGGAAAATTCATACAATAAAATTTTGTGCAGCAAAGGTAATAAGCCGGGTGCAGCAAAAAGAATAATGCAGCTTCATTATAACAGTTTGATAAATAAATTTTGTGTTGATGAATTTTATTTGATTGAAAAAAATAATCACCTCTGTCACCAATTAAAAACATGTTTTAATCATCAACTAAAAAATTTATAACGCATTTTATTAAAGAGATTGAAAATAATTTTTCAATCTTTTCTTTAAAAAACATTCTTGCAATTCACATCTCAAACAAAAATGTTAATAAAATAGTTTGCTATTTTTTTTGTATTGGGGAAAACTATTTATAATATTGTGTAGGGAAATTTATTTCCCAGTACTTACTAACCCATCCATATACAAAGTCCCGCTTCTGCGGGATTTTTTCTTTTGATTATGTTTCGTTATTTCATTACATATAAACCATACCAGGTATTATCGCAATTCTCTGCGCAGGATGATAAACAAACATTGAAAAATTATTTCGATGTTGCAAAAAATGTTTATCCTGTTGGAAGATTGGATTACGATAGCGAAGGATTATTATTATTAACGAATGATACAAATCTGAATCATCGTTTATTGCATCCAACATTTTTTCATGAAAGAGAATATTGGGCGCAGGTTGATGGAATGCCCACACAGCAAGCGTTACAGCAAATACAAGACAGCGTTGATATTACTGTTGACGGGAAAAAATATCATACAAAAAAATGTACTGCATCTTTATTTGAAACAGAACCAAATGTTATTGAACGTATTCCGCCGATACGTTTCAGAAAAGAAATTCCTGCACCATGGATGAAAATTATTTTAACAGAAGGCAAGAATAGGCAAGTAAGAAAGATGACTGCATCGATTGGTTTTCCAACATTACGATTGATCCGTTACCGCATAGAAAAAATTCGAATTATTACCACGCGAATGGAGTGTTGAAACCGGAGAAATGATAGAACTTTCAAAAAAAATTATT
>DATAMD010000225.1:0-3989 GCA_036260755.1 Chitinophagaceae bacterium
CACAACTTTAGTTACCTGCGGTGAAGCAGTTGGTTTGCCCGACGGACAAATGGGCAACAGCGAAGTTGGCCATTTAAACTTAGGTGCCGGACGAATTGTTTATCAGGAATTGCAACGCATTAATGTTGCCATTCGTACCGGAGAGTTTGCAATCAACGAGCATTTATTGGCATCCATTCGTTTTGCAAAACAAAATAACAAGCCTTTGCACTTATTGGGTTTGGTGAGTGATGGCGGTGTTCATTCGCACATCAATCACGTAAAAGCTATTGCAGATGTTTGTAAAAAAGAAGGATTAACCGAAGTGTATGTTCATGCATTTACCGATGGCAGAGATTGCGATCCTAAAAGCGGATTAGGTTTTATAAAAGATTTGCAAAATCATCTGGATAACAGTGTTGGAAAAATTGCAACCATTACCGGAAGATATTATGCCATGGACCGAGATAAACGTTGGGAACGTGTAAAACTTGCGTACGATGCAGTGGTGAAGGGCATTGGCGAGCATAGCGACGATTTAATTAAATCAATCGAAACAAGTTATGCAAACAATGTAACCGATGAATTTATTAAACCAATAATAAATTCAAAATTAAGTGCAGCAGCAAAAATTAAAGATGGCGATGTTGCCATTTGTTTTAATTTCAGAACAGATCGTTGCAGGGAAATAACAAATGTTTTAACGCAGGAAGATCATCACGAACAAGACATGCACAAAATGGATTTGCATTATACTACCATGACGGAGTATGATAAAACTTTCCAAAATGTTCATGTGATTTTTGAAAATGATAATTTAAATAATACTTTGGGTGAAGTGCTGGAAGCGAATGGAAAGAAACAAATCAGGATTGCAGAAACAGAAAAATATCCGCACGTAACTTTCTTTTTCAGCGGTGGCCGTGAAAAAGTTTTTGATGGCGAAACAAGAATCATGGCACAATCTCCAAAAGTTGCCACTTATGATCTGCAACCCGAAATGAGTGCGTATGAATTAGCCGATAAATTAGTTCCCGAGATTGAAAAAGAATCTGCTGATTTTATTTGTTTAAATTTTGCCAATGCCGATATGGTTGGCCATACCGGTGTTTTTACTGCCGTTGAAAAAGCAGTTGAAACAGTTGATAAATGTGTTGAAAGGGTTGTTACTGCTGCATTACAGCACGATTATACTATTTTCTTAACGGCCGATCATGGTAATGCAGATTTTATGATTAATGAAGATGGTACGCCAAACACGCAACACTCTTTAAATCTTGTTCCGTTTTTTGTGATCGATAAAGAATGGCATGGTACTGTGAAGCCGGGAAAATTAGGCGACCTTGCTCCTTCTATTTTGCATGTGATGGGATTACCGATCCCGAAAGAGATGACAGGCGATGTATTAGTAAATCCTTAGTCAACCTTTAAATCAGCTATATGAAAATTTTAAAAAAAATACTGCTTGTAATTTTGATTGTGTTAATCATCATTCAGTTTATTCATCCAAAGAAAAATCAATCCACTGAAGTATTACCAACCGACATCAGTAAAACTTATGCAGTGCCAAAAGATGTGGAAACAATTTTGACAAAAGCCTGTAACGATTGCCACAGCAACAACACCGTTTATCCCTGGTACAATAATATTCAGCCGGTGGCATGGTGGTTAAATAATCATGTGCAGGAAGGAAAAGCACATTTGAACTTCAGCGATTTTACCTCAATGAAAATTGCAAGGCAATATAAAAGATTGGATGATTGTATTAAAGAAGTAAAAGAAGGCGGAATGCCTTTGGATTCTTATACACGGATTCATAAGAATGCTGTTTTAACCGGTGCCGAAAAACAAACTTTGTACAATTGGTGCAATACCGTTAGGGATTCTATCAAAGCAAAATATCCTGCCGATAGTTTAGTGACGCCTAAGGAGAAAGAATCAGAACATGATAATGATTGATTGAATTTTGTTTCTAAAACAAACAATTTTTAGAATAGGAAAAGAATAATTTTCTTCATGTTTTTTATGAAGCCAGCCTCCAAAAGGTTGGCTTCTTTTTTCTTCAAACCCAAGTTATCTTTGCCACATGCAAATAAAATCAGCTAAATATCTTTTATCATCGCCAACATTCGATAAATGCCCCAAGCCCGATAAGCCCGAATATGCTTTTATTGGCCGCAGCAACGTGGGCAAATCATCCTTAATTAATATGCTGGTGAAACAAAAAAATCTGGCTAAAACATCCTCTACGCCCGGAAAAACACAATTAATAAATCATTTCGAAATAGAAAGTTCGGCCAAAGAAAAATCGCCAAAAGAAAAATGGTTTCTGGTTGATTTACCCGGTTATGGTTATGCCAAACGTTCGCAAAGCGACAGAAGGCGATGGGAACAAATGATTGATGGTTATTTGCGCAAAAGAGAAAACTTGGTAAAAGTTTTTGTGCTGATTGATGCACGTCATGCACCTCAAAATATTGATGTTGAATTTGTAAATCAATTAGACAAATGGCAGGTGCCGTTTGTTTTGGTATTTACAAAATCTGATAAAGAAAAACCCGGTGTTGTTGCAAAAAACGTAAACTTATTTTTAGATAAATTAAAAGAAACCTGGCAATTTTTACCGCAAACATTTGTAACAAGTGCAGAAAAAAATTTAGGACGGGATGAGTTGCTCGATTTTATTCGGCAGAATAACGAAATGGTAAAAGATAAATTTTAATCCGTGCAATTCGCAAAAATTCGTGCAATAAAAAGTGTTCGTGCAACAACACAATGTTGCTACGATTAAATGGCAAATCTCAAATTAAAAATTTCAAATTAATTCACCGCTTTATCGGCGCAGCAACTGCTGGCAAAGGCTTCTGGTTTGGCTTTAAAGGCAAAGCCCATTCCTAAAATATAACCCATTGCTTCTTTTAAAGCATCATTACTTTTAAAACCGGGGTTGGTATTTATGTCGGCATGCACTTCCATATCAACCTGATATTTAATAAACAGATCGCACAGCGCATAAGCCACATCAATACTTTTCGAAACTTCAACCAGCATCCTTTCTTTAATGTGATAACGGGTTTTTGTTTTTTCGTTGTGGATGTACATGAACCCTCCATTGTGTTCACGTAAAAAAACAATTACAGTTGCAAATTCGGTGTCTTCACCCTTCACCTGACTATCAGTTCCTATGCAAACTTTAAGATGTGTGTTCTTTGCTACTTCTTTTTTTATTGCCTCTTCAACAGCATCTTTAATGGGCAGGTTAATGGTTTCGCCGTTAAACTTTCTCCAACGCATATTTATAAGGTTTTCTGAAATTACGCAGTAAACGCCATACAACACACATCGATGCGTTAATATATTATTAACAGCCGTTAATAACCCATTGCGTAAAATATTTATGTACCGGGCTTATAAAACGCTGTTGGGCTGTAGTGGCGTCGCACACTTGTACTGAAGAATAGCCATGAGCTATGAACTATGAACCATGAGCGTTTGCTTGCAGCTTATTAATATTGTCCGGTGCTTAACAACACCAGCGTACAAGCTTCTAAAGGCTCAATACCATTGGTTTTGGCAAGATCTGATAATTCCTGATTCTCGGCACCGGGATTAAAAATAATTCGTTTGGGATGCAGCAATAAAATATAATCGTAGTACTCTTTCTGGTTCTGTTGGTTCAAATACAAAGTAACAGTATCAACATCATCCATTACCGGGCGATTGGTTATGATTTTTGTATTGCCGATTGTTCCGGGCCTTCTTCCAATAGCTATAACCGGATGCTGATGTACATTTAATTTTTCAACGGCCAGGTAGCTGTAACGTGCAGGGTTATCTGATGCGCCAAGAACCACTGTTTTCTTCATACAAAATGATTTATGTAAAATTAGTTTTGTTTCTGCAACCGTTACTATCATTCATAATTTTAAAAAAGTTTTGGATGAATCATTGTTTATACAAAAGATAATATATAACTTTCGTAATCATATTTTTACTTACTCAAACACATC
>DATAMD010000229.1:0-2240 GCA_036260755.1 Chitinophagaceae bacterium
AACCGCTTTATTTGCATTTGCAATGGCAGATGATGAAATGGTTTCGCCTAATTCAAAATTCTGGCCTTTAACCGAACATAAATTTATGGTTATTTTTTTTACCGTGAATTTTTTGAAGAAGCGAGTTAAGCATGTTTGCATTAGTATGGTGAGATGATGATGCGGCTTGGGTTTCGTTGAATGACAAAGAATTAAAATCAACATCATTTCCGGTAATAGCAGCATCGGCTATGATAACAGAATCGTAATTAATTAATTCTTCGATCAATTCAACATGCAATTGCTGAACAATGACAGTTGTAACAAACGAAAAATTAAATTCATCAATTTTAGAACAGATGTACGCACCAATTCCGTCATCCGACCGCAACGTATTGCCAACACCAATCACAGCAATCTTATTTGACAGAATTTCTTTTTCCATTTTATCATTCAATTAAAAAGTAAAACTAATTCAAATCATTAAAAATAAAATCGTTACTCATTTTCTTATCTTTATTAAAATTTAAAAACTAAATCCGGCCAGTATGAAAAAAAATATTTTTTGTGTAAGTTTTCTTTTATTGTGCATGCCTTTTGTAAGCCTTGCACATCCCGGCCATGGCGAAACCGATGGCTATACCATCATTCATTATTTTACCGAACCCATGCATGCTGTTTTTACTTACAGCATATTAATTGCTACTGTTGTTTATATCTTTCGGCTGCGCAGGAATAGCAGGAATAAACAACAAAGCAAAAATATTTAATCATGCACGAGCTCTCCATTGTAATGAGCATCATTGATATTGCGCAAAAGGAATCATCGAAAGCTAATGCGTTAATCGTTGATGAAATTGAAATTGATATTGGCGATTTCAGTACGATTGAAATGGATGCGTTTGAATTTGCATGGCAACAGGCTGTGAAGGAAACAGTTTTGGAAAATGCCGTAAAAAAAATCAATCGCATAAAAGGAAAAGCCAAATGCATAAATTGTGATGCTGTGTTTGAAACAGAAAACTTATACGATGCTTGCCCTGTTTGCAAAGAACATTCAATCGATATTATTGAAGGAAAAGAATTGCGTGTAAAATCATTGATCGTTTTTTAAAAAACTAACAACTAAATTAATAAAATATGTGTGCCACTTGCGGATGCGGAAATGATGATGTGCATGACCTGAAAGAATTGAACCATCATCACAATCACCATCACCACAAAAAAATTGTTGATGTTGAAAAAGATGTTTTGTACGAAAATAATTTATTGGCCCAAAGAAACCGAGGTTACTTTGAAGCAAAAAATATTCTTGCATTAAACTTAGTGAGCTCGCCGGGTTCCGGAAAAACATCTTTGTTGGAAAGAACATTAACCGATTTGAAAAATGAATTTGATTTTGCTGTGATTGAAGGTGATCAGCAAACAAGCAATGATGCAGATCGTATTCATGCCACCCAAACAAAAGTTACACAAATCAATACAGGCAAGGGTTGCCACTTAGATGCACACATGGTTTTACATGCAGTACAGGGAATGAAACTTACGCAGAACAGTGTTTTATTTATTGAAAATGTTGGCAATTTAATTTGTCCGGCCATGTTTGATCTGGGCGAAAAAGAACGTGTGGTAGTTATCAGTGTTACCGAAGGGGATGATAAACCTTTGAAATATCCTGATATGTTTTATTCTGCATCGCTTTGCATCATCAATAAAACCGATTTACTTCCTTCTGTTCCTTTCGATCTGGAAAAAGTAAAAGCCAATGCAAAAAAAGTAAATCATAAATTAGAAATTATAGAACTTAGTTGCACTTCGGGTAAAGGTTTAGATATTTGGTACAATTGGCTAAAATCAAAAGTATTGACGCCTGAAATTGCATAATGAATTTATTGAGCAGAAATATTATTTATGAACACATTTCATATTCATATCAACGGTTTGGTACAGGGAGTTGGCTTTCGGCCCTTTGTATGCCGCATGGCCAAAGAGTTTGATGTGAAAGGTTTTGTAAGCAATGCCAACGATGGTGTTCATATCGAGTTCAATGCTTCATTAAATATTGCGGAGGTTTTTTATAAAAAAATAATTAATCATCCGCCGCCCAACGCCATCATCACACATCATCATTTCGAAAAAATAAATTCAAAAATATTTCCTGATTTCTCCATTCGTCAAAGTATAAAAGAAAATAAACCCGATATTTTATTAACGCCCGATATTGCTTTATGCAATACTTGCCGGCAGGAATTGTTATCAGA
>DATAMD010000230.1:0-2675 GCA_036260755.1 Chitinophagaceae bacterium
GTTATGGTAACTGTATTTACTGAAAAAAATTTCAAAATCGGCAACACCTTTTTCCTTTAACGAATTAAGTTCGTACAAATCCAGCAATGTTTCTTTTGTATTCATTTCAAAATCCCACAACGTGTGATCCAAATCGAAGAAAATATGTTTATATTTCATTCGTCGAAAATACGAGTATGATTTAAAATTGCAGAACGAAAAAATTTTAATCGCATTTTATATTTCTAACTTCGTACTTCTAATCTCGTACTTATGAATATTATCATAACCGGTGCATCAAAAGGAATTGGTAAAGCCATTGCAAAACAATTTGCAGCAAATAATACTTTGTTTTTATGTGCAAGAAATGAAGATCAATTAAATGCAACTGCTAACGAATTGCGCCGGCAATTTCCTCAATCAATTATTCATACAAAAATTGTTGATATGCGCCAAAAGCAATCTGTGCAAGAGTTTGCAGCCTGGTGTTTAAGTTTTGGTGCGCCCGATATTTTGGTTAATAATGCAGGGCAATTTTTACCCGGCTCGGTTCATGCAGAACAAGATGGGATTTTAGAAAAATTAATCGAAACAAATTTGTACAGCGCTTATTATTTAACAAGGGCATTGTTGCCGGCAATAATTAAAAATAATGCAGGACATATTTTTAATATTTGTTCCATCGCTTCTTTGCAGGCATACAGCAATGGCGGCAGCTACAGCATCAGCAAATTTGCGTTGCTTGGTTTCAATAAAAATTTACGCGAAGAATTAAAACCGCACAATATTAAAGTTACTGCGGTTTTGCCCGGTGCCGCATACACCGATAGTTGGGCCGGCAGCGGTGTTGATGAAAAAAGAATTATGGAAGCCAATGATGTTGCTAAAATGGTTTTTGCTGCATCGCAATTATCGCCGCAAGCTTGTGTGGAAGAAATTTTATTACGGCCACAGTTGGGCGATTTATAAAATTATTTTGTTACCGGCTTTTCTATTTCATGGCATCGCCTGTTGCGTCGCACACTTGTACGTTCGGAGCTGTGAGCAGCGAACCATGAGCTTCGAGCAAATCCTCGTAGCTAAATGCTTTCCTATGCGTTCGTTGTTTCTATAGAAAAGCTATTTAAAATTCCCAACCCAATCTTTTAGCTTTTGATTCCATAAAATTATTTTCTTCTGCCCAATGCTTTAGTACACATATTCTAGTATTCATTTTATCATCAAACTCTTTTAGCCCAATAGATTTCCAAAACTTTTCTTGGTTCTCAAGCCACTTAGTAAAACCCTCTCCATTCTCAATAGTCATTTTTTCAAAATTGATAATTTGCCCTTCTAGTTGTTCCTCTGTCATATCTGGAAATGAACTAACCTCACTTATTGTTTCTTGGGTTGCAGTGTCTGATTGCGCAATTGCTTCAATATCCTTTAAATAGTTACTTGGTAGAATAGTCGCTATTCTGTCAATGTTATACTCTTCTAAATTTCCAAAACTTGGGATGTCAATTCCGAACTTTTTGCTATAGTCAAAGCGAATTACAGAGATAGGATATTTTAATAAATGCAGGGTGCTAATGAGAGATACTATGTCAGCATAAGTTTTTAACCATTTTGTAATTAATGTGCTTTCAAATGTCTGTGAATTACTTTTAAATAATCCCATTCTGTTTGAATGCTTTGCACCTTTTGTGTGAACATAGTTATGCAGATAGCCAAGGTCTTTATGAACTTTTTCTAAGTTGTGTTTTTCGTTAAATGTTTTAATGTTATTATTCTGCAACAATATTTTCCAAATAGTTTTTGAATAAGGTGTATCAGATTCTTTATTGTCCTTAGCTTCTAGCCATTCTTTTACTGCGTTGTGACCATCGTCATTTATGTTGAAATAAACGGAGAGCATCCCTAATTCTAAACCACTTCTAAGTGAAACAAAGGCTTGTTTGTATAGTCCAAAGCAAATCTGATTAAAAGAGATTTGAAGTTCTTCCCAAGAATCAATAAACGGAAGATAATGTCCTGACCAAAGGTTCACAAAATTTTGGGGAATAATCATTCCTACAGTATGATAAATCCACCCCAAATCTTCAATACGTTTTTTGATTTCAGGATTTTCGTCAAAATACGTTTCGGTCAATTTGTAAACCTCAATACTTTTATCCGGTTCGTATATGTATGGATTAAATTTCATAGTAGAGTGTCGTTCTTACAATGACGCACAACTCATAGCTTTTCCTCAGCACAAGTGTGCAACTGCAAATGAGCGGCGATATAAAGTTTGTTACAAAATTATTTTTTTGCAATTTCTTCAATTGCCCTAACTAATTTATTTAAATCTTCGATTCTGGTATAAACATGCGGCGTAATTCTAACGCAACTAATATTTTCCCAAACAATGCCAACGGTATGAATTTTATAATTGTTGAATAAAGCATTATCTAATTCGCCCGGCGTCATGCCATCAATACTTACTCCGCAAATAGAACAGGAATATTGCGGTTTTAAAGAAGTATGGATTTTTACTTTCGGAATTACACTAACTCTTTCGGCCCAATAATTTTTTAAATAACGGATTCGTTCTTCTTTTCTTTTATTGCCGATCGCATTCTGAAAATTAATAGCTTCACCAATTCCCTGCTCAATCGGAAAGCTGCGTGTACCAAGGGTTTCAAACTTTCTTATATCGGTACTTCTTGGTTTAT
>DATAMD010000232.1:0-6704 GCA_036260755.1 Chitinophagaceae bacterium
AAAGGTTTCTCAGGACTTAATCTTACAGCCTGAACCTGCAATAATTTTTCTGCAATTACTTTTTCGTTCGTCATAAAACGAAGGTATAGTTTGAATAATTATTTTTGATTGTAAATTGCATAATCTTATCAACACAACATGAAAAGAAAAATTATAGCAGCCGGTGGTTTGGTATCGAATAATAAGAATGAGTTATTGATGATATTCCGCCGTGGCAAATGGGATCTGCCCAAAGGAAAATTAGATGAAGGTGAATCGATCGAGGCTTGCGCTGTTCGTGAAGTGGAAGAAGAAACCGGTATCACCAATATTGTGCTGGGCAAATTAATTGCCTTAACGCATCACGATTATTTTGATGAATGGATGCAGGAAGATGTTACCAAAGAAACACATTGGTTTGCAATGAAAATTTTTGATGATCAAAAATTAATCCCGCAAACCGAAGAACATATTACCGAAATAAAGTGGGTAGGTGAAATTGAAATGAAAAATTGTTTGCAGAACACTTATCAAACAATCATAGATATAATTGAAAAGTGGAAAAAAATATAATATTATTTTTTAATCAGCACTGCAACCGTTAACCGGCTGATACAAATTAATTTTTCTTTTTCGTCGTGGATTTTAATTTCCCAAACATGCGTGGATGCTCCGATATGAATGGGTGTTACGGTGCCGGTAACCAATCCGTTTTTTACGCCACGAACATGGTTGGCATTTATTTCTAATCCAACACAAATATTTTTATCGGTATCAATCACCAGCGCAGAAGCAACGCTGCCAAGGGTTTCGGCTAATGCAGCACTGGCACCGCCATGCAACAATCCGTAAGGTTGTGTGGTACGGTGATCGACAGGCATGGTTGCTTTCAGATAATTGTCGCCAATTTCTGTAAACTGTATTCCTACATGTTCGCCTAAATTATTTTTATTCAGTTGATTTAACTGATCGATTGAAATATCTTTCTTAAACCAGATACGCATTTACAATAAATGATTTTCATGAATTGATTTAGCTACAATATCGGGAAGGAATAAAGATGCATCACCGCCATTTTTGATAATGTCTCTTACAATGGTTGATGCCACTGAAGTATATTTTGGTTCGCCGGTCAGGAAAACAGTTTCAATGCTTCTGTCCAATGTGCGGTTGGCATCTGCAATTGTTTTTTCATATTCAAAATCACTCACGTAACGAATACCGCGTAAAATAAAATTTGCTTTAATGGTTCTGCAATAATTAATAGTTAAGCCATCGTACATTACACTTTCTACTCTTGGTTCATCTTTATAAATTTCCTGCACCCATTTAACCCTTTGTTCGGCACTGAACATAGGACTCTTGGAAGAATTTAAACCAATGCCCACATAGATTTTATCGAACAATGGCAATGCCCTGTTGATGATATCAACATGACCTAATGTTACAGGATCGAATGTTCCGGGAAATAAGCAGATACGCATGTTAATGAGTTATGAGTTATGAATGATGAATTATAAATCATTCATCATTCAAAATTAGTTTTCTCTGTTTGCAAGTAAATATAATACAGCCATTCTAACTGCCACGCCATTTTCTACCTGATTTAAGATAATTGAAAATGGCCCGTCGGCAACATCACTGTCTAATTCAACACCGCGATTAATTGGCCCTGGGTGCATGATCATAATTTCTTTTCCCAAACTTTCCAGTAATTTTCGATTGATTCCGTAAGCTAAACTGTATTCACGCAAGGAAGAAAATAAAGGTTGATTTTGCCGTTCTAACTGGATGCGTAAAACATTTGCAACATCGCACCATTGCAATGCTTTCTTCACACTATATTCTACACGAACATTTAATGCTTCGGTAATATATTTTGGAATAAGTGTTGGCGGGCCTGCTACAACAATTTCGGCACCCATTCTTTTCAGTAAATAAATATCGCTAAGCGCAACACGGCTGTGCATGATATCGCCAATGATGGCAACTTTTAATCCTTCTAATTTTCCAAAACGTTCCTGCATGGAAAACGCATCCAGCAAAGCTTGTGTGGGATGTTCGTTAATCCCGTCGCCGGCATTTACAATGGCAGCAGGAATATGTTTTGCCAAAAAATGCGGTGCACCGCTGGCACTGTGGCGCATCACCACCATATCCACTTTCATACTCAGGATATTATTTACGGTATCAAGTAAAGTTTCTCCCTTTGCTGCAGATGAACTGCTTAATGTAAAATTTAATGTATCGGCGCTCAATCTTCTTTCAGCCAATTCAAAACTCATTCTGGTGCGTGTAGAATTTTCGTAAAAAAGATTTACGATGGTTACGTCGCGTAATGAAGGGACTTTTTTAACAGGGCGTTGTAAAACGTCTTTAAAATTTGATGCAGTTGAAAGAATTAATTGGATATCCTCTTTGTTGAGGTGTTTGATACCAAGAAGATGTTTGGTAGATAGTCTCATTAAAAAGCGAAGTTAAGGGTTTCGGTGTTCAAGTTCCAAAATTCAAATTCCAAGAAACAAGAGTCAAGTTCCAAGAAGCAAGATTCAGGATTCAAGTTTCAAGAAACAAGATTCAAGTTTTGAGATTCATGAAATAAAAATTTTATATACATTACAATTTGTTAATAATCGCAGATAATATTTTTTTTATTTGCAGTGCTTCATCAATCAAGCCAAGCCTGTTCTCTTCCAATATCAAGTCGTTATTAGTCAACAACATTTTAAGCCAATAAACTGATTCCTTAGCTTCTCTTCTCGAAATTTTTAGTTTCATCAATTCATCCGCCTTGCCTAAGCAATCAGATGCTTCAATATAATTTGCGCCAACAGAACCGCTTGATCTGATTAACTGACTAATATATTCGCGGTTAATAATATCGAATTTTAATTCTAAACAAAAATCTCTTACTCGCTTGGCAAACTCTTCAAACCTGTTTTCAAGTTCCTGCGACATAAAAAATAATTATAAAACTTGTATCTTGTTTTTTGATTCCTGAACCTTGTTCCTTGATTCCTCTTTTTCCTTAAATTAATTCTACACATTCTCTTCCATCTTTTTCTTTCCAGCAAACTTTTACCTTTTGCGAGAAGATGGTATCGATGGATTGGCCAACATAATCGCCCTGAATCGGAAACTCGCGGCTAAATCTTCTGTCAATCAAAACACATAATTCAACTTTTGCCGGACGGCCAAAATCCAATAATGCATCCAAAGCAGCACGAATAGTTCGGCCCTTGTACAACACATCATCAATAATTACCACGTTTTTATTTTCTATGCTGAACGGGATATCGGTTTTATTGGCAACATGCAGTTCCTTGCGCACATCATCCCTGTAAAAAGTAATATCGAGTTTGCCGTATTGAATAGAATCCGGTGCTGATAAACGTTTCAGCTCATTCACAATCCTGTCGCTTAAATTAACACCGCGTGGCTGAATGCCGATAATGACGGTATCTTTCAAATGCAAATGATTTTCGTGTATCTGATGCGATAAACGTTTTACCACCAATGCTACCTGCTGTTCGGAAAGAATTGTTTTCACCAATTATTTTTTGCTAAAATACGCCAAAACAATTTCATAAGATTATCTCTTTTCTAAATTAAAGAAGGTTTTACTTTGCAGCACTCAAATGTTATCGCTAAAAAAAATATCTGTTGTTCAGTTTAAAAACTATGAACAAAGGCAATGGTTGTTTAACCAGCGTATTACGGCTGTGTGCGGGGCAAATGGCAGTGGCAAAACTAATTTGCTCGATGCGATCTATTATTTATGTTTTACCAAAAGTTATTTTTCGCGGCAGGATGGGCAAATTGTTCAACAGGGAAAATCGGGTTTAAGGGTTGATGGCTTTTTTTTAAAAGATGAAAAAGAGCATGAACTGGTTTGCATCATCCGCGAAAATAACCGCAAAGAATTTTGGGTTGATGGCGAAGAGTATAAAAAATTTTCGGAACACATTGGTAAATTTCCCTGTGTGATGATTGCCCCCGATGATGTTGAATTAATTACCGGCAACAGCGATGAAAGAAGAAAATTTATCGACACTATTTTATCGCAATTCAATGCAGATTATTTGCATTGGCTGATTGATTACAATAAAATTTTACAACAACGAAACAGTTTATTAAAAGCTGTCGGTGAAAATAACCGCTTGGATGAATCTTTGTTAGATATTCTGGATGAACAATTATCCGAAAAAGGGCAATTGATTTTTACAGCAAGAAAACAATTCACGCAGGAATTAATTCCTGCTGCAATTCAATCGTACCAAAGCATTGCGCAAAAAGATGATGAAATAAATATTAATTATGAAAGCCAGTTATTGAAAAATAATTTGCTTGAATTATTACAAATTAACCGGCAACGCGATCTGTATTTGCAACGCACCGGCTGCGGCATTCATAAAGATGATATTGAGATTTTGATGAAAGGGCAATCGTTTAAAAATATTGCATCGCAGGGACAAAGAAAAAGTTTATTATTTGCTTTAAAACTTGCCGAATTTGAAACACTTAAAAAACAAAAAGGCTTCACTCCTGTTTTATTGCTGGATGATGTTTTTGAAAAATTAGATGCCGAAAGAATGCATAACCTTTTACATAAAGTTTGTGTTGAAGAAAACGGACAAGTTTTTATTACCGACACACATGCCGAAAGAATGGAACGGCAATTAAAAGCAATTGGTGCCGAATATAGTTTGATTGAATTGTGATATGCAGTTGAAGTGTGCAACGCAACAGGCGATGCTATAAAATACAAAAGCCGGTAACAAAAAATAAAATATTCTTACACTCAAACTTTATCTTTACAACATGGGCGAATACAGTATTGGCGATGCATTAAAAGGCTTTTTAAATAAAAGCAAACTGCGCAACGGAATCAGGGCAGTGCAAATAGAAGAAATCTGGGAAAAGCTGATGGGGAAAACCATTGCCAAATACACCGATAAAATAGAAATTGTTAATCACACTTTATTTATACGCACTGCCGTTGGCCCGCTTAAAAACGAATTACAATATCAGAAACCGCAAATCATCCAAAGAGTGAATGAAGCTTTTGGAGAGAATATAATTACGCAGGTAGTTATTCAATAATTAATTTTCGTAATGGCCAATGCTGTTTGAAGTACCTGCCGAATTTTTTAAATAATTTTCCTCTTTCTCAGGAGTCTTTTTTTCTTCGATGGTTGCTTCAAGTAAATCGTTAATCGTAATTATGCCTTTAAAAACATGCCCTTCAAACATAGGCAGGTAGCGCACTTTGAAGGTATTCATTATTTCCATGCACTTATCAAAACTGTCTTCGCTTGTAACAATCGGCAAATCAACAGTCATAATTTCTTTTACAAAAGTTTCGGAGGAATTTCTGTTTTGAAGGATTACTTTATGTGCATAATCTCTTTCGGAAAATATGCCGAGATAATTTTGTTCTTCCATCACAATCACAAAGCTCATGTCTTCGATCTTCATTAAAGCAATGGCATCAATAACTTTTGTATCGGGGGCAACAAAATTAAAATGAAGTGTTTTGTTGTTAATGATTTGCTTTAAGGTTTTCATGGCAATAAATTATGATTGGAAAATATTTTTTCTGTCACATTTAGTTATCATTAAAGTTAGAAAAATTATGCTGATACGCCGTAATTAAATTTTATTTCTGTTTATCGATAAAATCATTCACCAATTTAATATCGGCGAAGCCCAACTTATTCAAAATCAGGGCCTGCTTCATTATAAAATAAGTCGGGTTTGCCCTGGCAGCCGTTTTAATAACCGTTGCATCGCATTTAAAAACAGGAACATTTTTAAATAATTCGGTGGCTTTACCGGCCTCGGCAGTAATTAAATAAACAGGAATACTTTTTTTGTTTGCCGAAACAATAACTGTTTCAAAACCTTTTTTCCATTCTTTGGTATTTCCAAACTCCCTGACAAATAATAAAATGTATTTTTTATTTTGATGTAAGATAAAATTGGTAGAATCGTTGCCATCAATAGTTCGCAGCGAAAAATCGGCAATGGCCGGCGTTGCATTTCCTTTGCGGATCAATTTATCGAAGCGATCAACATATTCATACGTTGAATCGAAATCAGCAGGAAAATGGTTCTGATCAAATTCAACTACACGATTATTTTTTTTGTACTTGAAGGTGATGGCAAAGCTGTCGGAAACCGCACCGGCAGGCACTTTCATCTCGTTTAAAATATTATTCCCTTTTTTGTACGGCAAACAATCTAAGAAAGGCAAATATTCCAACACATAAAACTGTACACTAATTGTTGCAGCAAATGTTACAAATAAAACTGTTGCAGCAATCCTTGCCGAAAACAGCGATGATGTTTTTTGCGGATTAAAAAAAACAACCAATATCAAGAGCAATAACGCCACATCTTTTGCAAAAGTATTCATCCCCGATAAAGGAATACAATCGCCAAAGCAACCGCATTCTTTTATTTTACCGCTGAACAAAACATACGCAGTTAAAAAAGTAAAAAAGATAATCAGCACCAATAAAAACCAACTAAAAAATTCTATTTGCCAGCCAATAATTATGGCAACACCTGCCAGCACTTCGCACACATTCATGAATAAAGAAAAGGCCAAAGTATAATCGTCGAGAAAATGAATGCCCCATGCTTCAAAAAATTCGAGCATCTTGTAACTCAAGCCCAGCGGGTCGTTTGCCTTAATCAATCCCGAAAAAACAAACAGCAAC
>DATAMD010000236.1:0-2199 GCA_036260755.1 Chitinophagaceae bacterium
ATAAAATTCGTTTTGCGCCACCTTTAATTATTAATAAAGAACAAATTTTAGAAAGCGTTGATATCATTCATCGTTCATTAAAAATTCTTTCTTAGAATTTAATAACACGATTTTTTTATTACACGAATTGAGTTTATTTGAACAATCAAATTAAATTTCAATTCGTGTAATTCGTTTAAATTCGTATAATAAAAATATTATGCAGGACACACATCTACATCATCACGAAGAGCATTTAAAAAGTTCCGATCTGTTAACCGATATTGTTATTGGCATGAGTGATGGCTTAACTGTACCATTCGCTTTGGCAGCGGGTTTAAGCGGCGCTGTAGATTCTACTTCCGTAATTATTATTGCAGGTATTGCCGAAGTGGCCGCAGGTTCAATTGCCATGGGCTTGGGCGGTTATCTGGCCGGTAAAACAGAACAAGATCATTACAGCAGCGAATTAAAAAGAGAATATGATGAGATCGAAAATAAAACCGAAGTTGAAAAAGAAGAAGTAAGAATTGTTTTCCGCGAATGGGGATTAAGCGAAGACATTACCGAAAAAGCCACACAGGAAATTATAAAAGATAAAAAACGTTGGGCCGATTTTATGATGAAACACGAATTAGGTTTAGATAAGCCCGATCCAAAACGTGCCAGCCGAAGTGCGTTTAATATAGGCGTGGCTTACATTGCAGGCGGTCTGGTTCCGCTAAGCCCTTATTTTTTTATAGCTGATTCTTTAAATGCATTAAAATTTTCCGTTGTTATTACGTTGGTTTGTTTATTCATCTTTGGATATTTTAAAAGTAAAATCACCGGCATTAATCCAATTACCGGCGGATTAAAAGTAATGCTCATCGGTGCTGCTGCAGCAGGTGCTGCATTTGGAATTGCCAAATTAATTCAGGGACATTAATTTTAATTTTTTTTTTTATTTTTTTGTTACGGGCAGTTGCCTTTCAATCAAACTGCGGTTGCGTCGCACTCTTGTTCTGCATAACTTTTGTCATCATTTTCTTCGAACAATAAAAACAGCAGGCACAGGCCGTTGGCCTTCCTTATCGCTTGGCTTGATAGTTTGTTTACCGTTGATGAGCATGCAACTGCTGCCACCACCATCAAGATTTAATGCTTCTTTGCAATGTAAGTCCTGTAATATTTTTGCTTCCTGAATTAAAGTAGCACCTTCTGCAATTCCTGTAAATCTTCCTTCAATAACCAATACAATTAATTTATTATTGGTGGTATAACCCATTGCTGTTCGCGGATGTTTGTCGTTGATGGCTTTGCCTGCAAACATTTGTTCTTCTTCGTTACTGATTTTTATTTGTGCATCCTGAATTAAAACCGGCCCGCCTCCTACCGCAGTTTTTATTTTCCATTTTTTAAATGAGGCAATATTTTTTTCTTTTATTTTTTTGAAAGAATAATAACTCAGCGAATCCTTAAAAAATGGAATGGCAGTTTGCGATGCATAAGCAAACGGTTTTGTTGTATCGCTTAAAACCCATGCCACATCAGCATTCCGGTGCTTATTAATTCCGATAGCAGATTTAAAAACATGTTTGTAAGTGAAAGTATCTTTTCCTTTATTGGCAATGGTTTGAATACTGTTTGCCAAAATTTTTCCATCACTCGCCACCAAATTCAAATTGCTGTTGTGTACAAATTCGAAGAACGTACAATTAACCACCAGCAAAGGATGATTATCTTTTTCAAAATATTGCGATGGTGTTAATCTTGTCCCGTTTTTTGCATCGGCAGCAAAATCTATTTCTTTATTTTTCAGATCGGTAATAAAATAATAAGCAATATTGGGTTTGCCGTCTAAACTATCGTTGGTAAAAAATACATGCGTATTTTTTGGCAAGGGTTGATATAATGAATCAACATTTTTCCATTGCAGTTGCGCCGAAGAAAAAAGAGGAATGAAAAAAAATAGAGGTAAAAATCGTTTCATACAAACAATTTTATTTGGAAATAAATTCAAGTTATGACGATTGATTTCCTTATTCAAAAAAACTATTAAAATACAAAGGATTGTTTTTTTGCATATTTGATTTATTTAGTTAATCTTGCTTAACAAAACATTTTATGAAACGTATTATTCTCCCATTCTTTTGTTTCTTTTCATCTTTCGCCATAGGTCAAGCTGAGCAAGAAATAACTTATAAGAACTCATTCGATGGCTTTATTTTTAAGTATCCA
>DATAMD010000237.1:0-2516 GCA_036260755.1 Chitinophagaceae bacterium
GGAACGGCGAAAGAAATTTTTAAAAACTCTTCATACAAAGTTGCAGGTAAAACAGGAACAGCTTTAGTGGCCAATGATAATAAAGGATATGCCGATGAAATTTTTCAATCATCATTTGCAGGATATTTTCCGGCAAACGATCCGCAATACACCATTTTGGTTGTGATAAAAAATAAACCGCATGCTTTAAATCATTACGGTGCAAGTGTTGCAGGGCCTGTGTTTAAAGAGATTGCCGACAGATTGTATTTAACTTATGTTCGTCAAAATAATTACGTTAATTATTCTTCGAATAAAAAAGACAGCAGCAGTTTTAACTATGTTGGATCGAAAGATGAATTGAAGTTTTTAATGAAAACAATGCAACTGCATTACAACGATTCAACTTCTCTAACAAGCGGTTGGGTTAATATAAATGGCAACAAAGGAAACGTTGTGTTGATCAACAGAAAAATTAATGCCAACACAATGCCGTTGTTAAAAGGAATGGGTTTGAAAGATGCAGTGTATCTGTGTGAAAATATTGGACTGAAATTAATTGTAAAAGGAAAAGGTAAAGTAGAAGATCAATCCATTGTTGCCGGAACACCCATTGCAAAAGGACAAATCATAAACATTTTATTGAACTGATATTTTGAAAAAGTTACAGGACATATTATACAAGGTTCATCTTAAACAAGTGCAGGGAAGCACCGATATTGATGTGAAAGATGTGCAGATAGATTCGCGCAATGTGAGCGAAGGAACTTTATTTGTTGCTATCCGCGGCGAAAAAACCGATGGCCATCAGTTTATTGATAAAGCAATAGCATCGGGTGCAAAAACAATTTTATGCGAAGCAATGCCGGCCGAATTTGTTGTGGGTATTACTTATGTTCAGGTAAATAATACTCATGAAGCAGTTGCATACATTGCCAATAATTTTTATGATGAACCATCAGCAAAAATAAAATTGGTTGGCGTTACCGGAACAAACGGTAAAACAACTATTGCAACTGTTCTGTTTAAATTGTTTACAAAGCTGGGTTACAAATGCGGACTGATAAGCACCGTGCAAAATCAAATTGCCGATGATATTATTCCGTCAACACACACAACACCCGATGCAATTAATTTAAATGCATTATTAAAACAAATGGTTGATGAAAGTTGCACACATGTTTTTATGGAATGCAGCAGTCATGCTATTCACCAGCATCGCATCACAGGTTTGCATTTT
The DNA here is from genome assembly GCA_036260755.1 of Chitinophagaceae bacterium. GTDB lineage: Bacteria > Bacteroidota > Bacteroidia > Chitinophagales > Chitinophagaceae > CAIQDX01. The sequence continues at coordinate 1,220 of DATAMD010000237.1, forward strand.
ACCGGTGGTGTTTTCAGTAATATCACTCACGATCATTTGGATTATCATAAAACATTTGATGAATACATCAGAGTGAAGAAAAGTTTCTTCGACTTATTATCTTCTTCTGCATTTGCAATTTCTAATCGTGATGATAAACGCGGCGAAGTGATGTTGCAAAATACCAATGCAAAAAAATATTTCTACAGTTTAAAAACTGTTGCAGATTTTAAAGGGAAAATTTTAGACAATGCACTAACAGGATTGCAAATGTTGGTGAATGATACCGAAGTTCATTTCAGATTAATTGGCGAATTTAATGCGTACAACCTGCTTGCTGTCTATGCTGCAGCCATTTGCTTAAACGAAAATAAAGTAGAAGTATTAACTGCATTGAGTTTATTAACCGGTGCCGAGGGAAGGTTTGATTATATCATCAGCAAAGAATTAATTATCGGAATTGTTGATTATGCGCACACGCCCGATGCATTGGAAAATATTTTATCAACCATAAAAAAATTACGCAAAGGCCACGAACAAATTATAACTGTTGTTGGTTGCGGCGGCGACAGAGATAAAACAAAACGCCCGGTGATGGCACAAACTGCTTGCGACCTCAGCGATAAAGTAATTTTTACAAGTGATAATCCAAGAACAGAAGATGCCAATCAAATTCTGTTGGATATGGAAGTTGGATTAAGCAGCTCGGCAAAAAGAAAACATATTTCGATTGTTGACAGAAAAGAAGCAATTAAAGAAGCCGTGAGTTTGGCAAAAAGCGAAGACATCATTTTAATTGCAGGAAAAGGCCATGAAAAATATCAGGATATCAACGGTGTAAAATATCCTTTTGATGATAAAGAAGTTTTAAAAAAAATGTTTGAATTATTGAATAGATGACAGAAAGCAGATGACAGATGTTGAATACTGTCATCCGTCAACTAAAAAACTATTTTATGTTATACTATTTTTTCACATGGTTGCAAGAACATTATAATTTTCCGGGAGCAGGATTATTTCAATTCCTCACTTTCCGGATTGCAATGGCAATTGTATTGTCGTTATTAATTGCAACTATTTACGGTAAGCGTTTAATTCTTTTTTTACAAAGAAAACAAATCGGCGAAACCGTTCGTGAGCTTGGGTTACAGGGCGAGCAACAGAAAAAAGGAACGCCAACAATGGGTGGCGTCATCATCCTGTTGAGTATTTTAATTCCAACATTATTGTTTTCAAATCTGCATAAAGTTTATATCCGTTTAATGATTCTTTGTACAGTTTGGTTAGGCATCATCGGGTTTCTGGACGATAATTTTAA
>DATAMD010000238.1:0-4386 GCA_036260755.1 Chitinophagaceae bacterium
CTGAACGAACACGGTGTAAATATCTGGAATGAGTGGGCCAATGCAAACGGCGAACTTGGCCCGGTGTATGGCAAACAATGGCGCAGTTGGGAAGGAGCCGGCGGAATTGTGGTGGATCAGGTGACAGATGTTGTAAACCAAATAAAAAATAATCCCGACAGCCGTAGATTAATAATCAGCGCATGGAATGTTGCCGAATTACCCAAAATGGCCTTGATGCCTTGTCATTCTCTTTTTCAGTTTTATGTAGCTGATAAAAAATTAAGTTGCCAATTATATCAACGCAGTGCAGATAGTTTTCTTGGCGTTCCTTTTAATATTGCATCTTATGCTTTATTAACGATGATGATTGCGCAAGTATGCAATTTGCAATTAGGCGATTTCGTTCACACTTTTGGCGATGTTCATTTATACAACAATCATATCGAACAGGCAAAACTTCAGTTATCGAGAGAATGCTATCCTTTGCCAACAATGAAAATAAATCCTGATGTAAAAAATATTTTCGATTTTAAATACGAAGATTTTACATTAGAAAATTATCAGTTTCATCCGCACATAAAAGCCGAAGTGGCAGTATAAACCCCCATCCCCTGAAGGGGTGAAAGAATAGATTATATTTGATAAATTATTAACCATAAAATTCCCCTTTAGGGGTTAGGGGTATGCTTATTTCAATAATAGTTGCAGCATCTGCCAACAATGCCATCGGTAAAAATAACCAACTGCTTTGGAAATTACCGAAGGATCTTAAATTTTTTAAGAATACAACATGGGGCAATGCAATTGTGATGGGACGAAAAACTTTTGAATCGCTGGGAAATAAACCTTTGCCCGGAAGATTGAATATTGTGATTACCCGCCAGCAGGGCTGGAATGCAAACGGGGTAACGGTTGTACATTCTTTAGATGATGCTGTTTTTTTTGCAAAATCGCACAACTACAAAGAATTATTTGTGGCAGGCGGCGGCGAAATTTATAAAGAAGCTATGGCAAAAGCCAATCAGATTTATTTAACCCGTGTGCATACTGAAATTGATGGAGATACGTTTTTCCCCGAGATCAATGCAAATAAATGGCAGATAGAAACCGATGCAGAATTTCCGGCCGATGCCAAACACGCATACCCTTTCAGCTTTCAATTATGGAAGCATAAATAATTTACACCAATTTATTGATGATGTATTCCAAAACACAATTAGTTTTAAAATACCTGAATTATTATTTGAGATCATCAAATGGCAAAGGCCATGGAATGCACTCGCCGTTTGTATTTGAACTGATTGATGAAGTATTGAATGATAACAGAAATTTTTATGCTTTTGATCCGATAGAAAAAATAAGACAATCATTATTAACCAATCAACAAAAATTAATGATCGAAGATTTTGGTGCCGGATCAAGAACCATAAAAACTAATGAGCGGACTGTTGCATCCATTGCCCGATCATCGCTCAAACCAAAAAAATATTCGCAATTATTATTCCGGATAGTTAATCATTATCAGCCAAAAATAATTTTAGAATTAGGTACTTCTTTTGGTATTACCACATCTTATTTAGCATCGGCAAAACAAGATGCAACAATAATTTCGATGGAAGGCGCACCGGCCATTGCAGCCATTGCAAAAGAAAATTTTAGCAAATTAAAACTCAATAATATTGAATTGATACAAGGAAATTTTGATGATACTTTGCCAAAAACAATTTCGAATTTATCAACCATCGATCTTGCTTTTATTGATGGCAACCATCGGCATCAACCAACGGTAAATTATTTCGAACAAATACTTGCAAACGCAAACAATTATTCCATTATTATTTTAGATGATATTCATTGGAGTGAAGAGATGGAAGCAGCATGGAAAGACATTCAAAATAATTCTTCGGTTACCATGACAATTGATTTATTTTTTATCGGTATTGTTTTATTGCGTAATGAATTTAAAGTGAAACAACATTTTTCGGTACGGTTTTAATTGTTAAATATTGTTATGTTGTGCAAGTGTGCGACGCCACTGCAGCTTGAGCTTGGGCAAAAAGATCGGACAATAAAAAAATATAATCTATCAATATTTGTTTCCACAAGTTTTTGACGACGATGATTAAAGTCATTTTTACTTGGGTTAAATGCGATATTTTTACTGTCAATAATTTTATAGAATGATCGCATCAATTCTTAAAGAACCGAAAGAAGAAAACAGAGTTTCATTATTGCCCGAACAGGCCGAAGCTTTATTAAAAAAAAATATTGAAGTATGGGTGGAAGATGGTGCAGGAATTTCTGCATTTGCATCGAACGAAGCATACACTGCCAAAGGAATTAAAATTGTAAATCGGCAAGAGATTTTGCAACAAAGCGATTTAATTTTTTCGATCAACACTTTGCCACAAAATGATATTGCATTATTGAAAAATAATGCTGTATTGATTGGCGTGTTTCAACCCTTGTTCAGTTTTGCAACGATGAAAGAATGGGCTGCAAAAAATATTTCAACATTCAGTCTCGATACTATTCCGCGTACCACACGTGCACAAAGTATGGATGTGTTAAGCAGTCAGGCAAACATTGCCGGTTATCGTGCTGTGTTATTGGCATCAACTTTATTTCCAAGATATTTTCCCATGTTTATGACGGCAGCCGGAAGTATTCCGCCTGCAAAAGTTTTAATTCTTGGTGCCGGTGTTGCAGGATTGCAAGCCATTGCCACAGCAAAACGTTTGGGTGCAGTGATTGAAGTTTTTGATACACGCCCGGCTGTTAAAGAAGAAGTGATGAGCCTTGGTGCAAAGTTTGTTGAAGTAGAAGGTGCCGCCGATGCCAGCAAAGCCGGTGGCTATGCGGTTGAACAAACAGAAGAGTATAAACAGAAACAACAGGCACGCATTGCCGAAGCCGTTGCCAAAGCCGATATTATAATTACCACAGCACAAATTCCGGGAATGAAAGCGCCGATATTATTAACAGAAACGATGATCGGTTCATTAAAAAACGGAAGTGTAATTATTGATCTGGCTGCTGCAACCGGTGGCAATACGCCGCTTACAAAAAATAACGAAACCATTGTTACAGCTAATGGTGTAACTATTTTGGGCAACAGTAATTTACCCGCAGGAATGCCATTTGATGCAAGTAAAATGTACGGCAAAAATGTGTTGAACTTTTTGCAACTCATCATCACAAAAGAAGGAACACTGAATTTAAATTTTGAAGATGATATTGTTAAAGGTTGTTGCATAACTAATAACGGCGAAGTGATAAATGAAAGAGTGAAGGGTTTATTGGTTAATTAGTTTAATAGTTTATTTGTTTATTGGTGCGGATGATTTTTATGTGACGGGCTTTTGAATAAGAATGAGGCTGTGGTTGCGTCGCATCATGCCGATTGTATCAGCATCCCGATTTCATCAGGACTTGTACCGCAAAACTTTTATCGGCAGGGCAACAATTTTTTAATTTACTATTGAATGTACACATAATATTTTTTTCGTCACGAAACTGTTTCAGTTATTTAATAAAACATTTATTTCATCGGTAAAATAGTTTGTTAATTGGTTAACAAAAGATGATGATCGATGTTATACAACTAAACCGCTGCAACCCTACCTTTGTTGCCTAATTAAAATTAAATATGCAGTTAGCCGATCTATACCAACGGGCATTAAACTTCGAGTTTTTAAGCGTCGAAGAAGGAATGTTTTTATTTAACCATGCACCGCTAACCGAATTAATGAATGTGGCTGATGAGTTGCGCAAAAAACAAGTGCCGCACGGAAAAGTTACCTGGCAAATTGATAGAAATTTAAACACAACAAATGTTTGTATCGCTAATTGTAAGTTCTGTAATTTTTACAGGATCCCGGGCCATCCTGAGGCATACATTACTGATATGCCAACTTATCGCAAAAAAATAAAAGAAACATTGGCATGGGGCGGCGATCAATTATTATTGCAAGGCGGCCATCATCCCGAATTGGGATTGGATTTTTATGTAAAAACTTTCAAACAAATTAAAGAAGAATTTCCAACCATAAAATTACATACACTCGGTCCGCCCGAAGTGGCACACATTACCAAATTAGAAAAATCAACGCATAAAGAAGTATTAACGGCATTAAAAAAATGCAGGTATGGATTCGTTGCCCGGTGCCGGTGCCGAAATTTTAGTTGACCGTGTGCGCAGATTAATTTCGAAAGGAAAATGCGGTGCCGACGAATGGCTTGCCATCATGCACGAAGCACATAAATTAAATATTACTACCAGCGGAACCATGATGTTTGGCCACGTTGAAACACTCGAAGAACGTTTTATTCATTTAACAAGGATACGCGAAGTGCAAGCCATGAAACCCGCAGAGGCAAAGGGTTTTCTGGCATTCATTGCAT
>DATAMD010000245.1:0-21097 GCA_036260755.1 Chitinophagaceae bacterium
TTAAAATATTTGTTGTATCTGTTGGTGGTTGTATGATCCATCCCGGAGGAACAGTCCACCGATAAGTTGCATTGGCCAAAGCGGGCACCGAATAATCAACGATACTGTTAATGCAGGCAGGATTATTTCCGCTTATTGATAATCCACTGCAAACATTTCTTAATGCAATATAGGCATACGCAAAATGGCCACGCGGCACACAATTATCTGCTTCAAAAATAAGCCGAACAGTTTTGCCTCTGTATGGCGCCAGATCAAATGTTACTTCGGTCCAACCTTTAGTCCAAACCCTGTATTTAGTTTCGGTTGAATTACCATTGTTATTTGGAGAAGGAGTGCTACTCAAAGTAAAACCTTTGGCAGTTGCGGCTTTTACATCAACAATATAATTATTTCCCGATGGCAAAGTGGGTAACTGATAAAATGCATTCGCACACGAAACCGTGCTATCAGGTGTATTTAATGTTGCAGAAAATAAAGGTACCTGAACTGTTTGATGTGGCGCTCCTTCCAATACCATTGCATACGCATAAGTAATGGTATAAGGTTCGGTTGATGATCCGGAAGGAACATTGATTGCATAACTAATGCCCCGTACAAAACCACCAGGATTTGATTGTATATCTGTTGATCCGAGTTGAATGGAATAATTATATTGATATCCGTTGATATTTGGTATAGATGAAAATCCGCCAAACGGATCGGAAACAGGTGTTGTTAAAACCTGTATGCCAGGAGAAGATTGCATATACTCCGGAATACTTGTAGCATTTACAGTATTGGGAATAGAACTGCTTAAAGAATCATATACAAGTGTAGCAACCGGAATTCTTGAATTTTGCGATTGAAAACTTCCGGTGTATGCAGCCCAATGTGTAAGACGCTGCATGTTATAATTAATATTAACCGGGCAAGTTTGTGTTTGTGAAAACAGATATTCTGAGATCAATACATTTATGCTTAATAACAAAAAAAATCTCAATCTGGACATTATTACATCAGTTAATAATCCAATAGTTTTTTAAACGGCACTGCTTAATTTTTGCTGATATAATCCAACAAAAATTTATTCAGCTCATCCGGTGCTTCCAACATGCTCATGTGCGCAACATCATTCATTACATGAATATAAACAGATTCGGGTAAACCGGTTTGCTGCATCAAATCATTTAACGGAGCTGCAACATCTTCTTTTCCGATTATGAATAAAACAGGCAGCGGGTTGCCTTTTAAAACGTGTGTCCTGTCGGGCCTGTTCATCATGGCTGCGTAATATTGCTGGCATGCTTTTGTATTCACAAACTTACTCACCTCAATTAAAGATGCTATTTTTTGCGGTAACGCTTCTTTTGAATGAGAAGAAAATAAGTTGGGTATCATTGTCTTCACAAACGCAAAAGCGCCATGAGTTTCCATAAATTCAATTGCTTTTTTCCGATTGATTTTTTTCTCTTCATTATCGGCAAATGCAGTTGAATGAATAAATCCAAAACCCGATAATGAATGCGGATATTTTTCTGCAAATGCTAAAGTAATATAGCCGCCCATACTATGCCCCAGCATGATGCAGGATAAAATATTTTCTTGTTCAAGCATTGCTTTAATGCAACCTGCATAATCATCAATCGAAACAGTCGCAGGTTGCTGGTTTCCTGTTACCGGTAACTTGTAACCTGTAACCAGCAATTCCGACCGGCCGCTTCCGGGTAAATCTGGTACAATTAATAAACAATGCTCTTTTAAAAAATTAATTTGCTGATCGAAGATATTACCGTCTTCGGGAAAACCATGTATTAATACTACGGGTTTCCCTTTTCCCTCAACACGATAAAAGATTTCTTTTTGCTGATATAAAAATTTCTTCTGCATTTTTTACGACTGATATAATTTGATATATCTTATCAAACTTGCAACAACCAACGGAAACAAAGCAATATTTAATTGTTGCGGAATGATAAACCATGTTATTAATAATAACGAAGTGATGAGTGATGCCGCCAGATAATATTTTTTCATCCGCTCCCGTTTTTTCCAAACAAGCACTGCCGCAAAAATATTAGTGGGTAAAGCCCAGAATAAATTATAATTATTACTGCAAACGATATGATCGGTATAAAACCACATGAGGAGCAATAAAATACCAAACAAGCCCGTAGCGTATAACAAAAACGAATCGGCAATTTTTATTGCAACCCTTGCCCATCCTGTATTTACGAACGATAGAATAATAATAATTGCTGCAATGAGAATAAAAATAATTAAAGGAAAATAATTGTTCGACGAATTATCTTCGGGCGTTTCTTTTAATAAAATATGATTGTCTTTTGCAAGAGGTAAATTGTTTTTTTCTACGGCACTGTCAACACCCTTCATTAAATAATCGGGTAAAAACATAGATTGTTTGATGTTTACTTTTTTATCGATGATGCTGCCCAATAAAATATCGATCCCCAATTTACTCCAGGGTTTTCCGCCCTTATCTAAATATTCGTGCAACATATTTCGGTATGTTGTTCCTTTTACAGTGATGGGGTTTTGAACAGAAGCAGATTTAATGTTATTGAAAATAATATCCCGTACACGTGTGGTACAATTATCAAATAAAAAATCGTATTTGTAATATTTGTTGGCAGGCTGCATGTTTAATATCAATGCATCAATGATGTTTTGTTTTTGTTGGCAATCGATATTTAATTCCTGTTCGTGAATACTTCTTTTATCTTCTTTGTATTGAATTAAAAATTCGTTGTATTGTTCTGCCGATAAATAATAATCCATTTTGCCGCGCATGAACTTGGTGTAAAAATCGGGATCATCAAAATTAAAAGTGCCGTAATTAAAAACATAATCGGTATGATTGGCTGAATCGATGATGCGGATGGCGGTGTGGCCAAATGTTGCATATAATTCGTCGGCAGGTGCGCAGGTAAGTAAACTTATTCTTGTTTTACAATAATCTATTTGTGCCGTTGCATTTTGAACAAAAAACAAAACCGGAAATAAAAAAATAAAACTGATTTTTTTCACACAAAATATTTTAGGCAGGGAAGTTCGGAAGAATTATTGAACCGAAGAATAATCAAAATATGAATTGTTATTTGAACGATAAAAGATGAATAAAGAACCGAACGTACAAGTGTGCGACGCAACCGGTGATGAGCAAAGTGCAGCAGCAGGTTACAAAAAAATATCCCCCATTAAAATGGGGGATCTTAACCCTTAAAACAACCAACACAAAAAACTTGTTGATTGAACTATAACAAAATAAAACAGATTTGGTTTGAATGCATGCTAAATAATTTTTGATATGCGGAAAATTCTACAAGCGGCATTACAGCAACGCCAGATCAAGAACCTGCTGCATGGTTTTAACATAATGAAATTGTACGCCTTTAATAAAATCGTTATCTATTTCCTGTACATCTTTTTCGTTTTGCCAGCATAAAATAATTTCTTTTAAGCCTGCACGTTTTGCGGCCAGAATTTTTTCTTTGATGCCGCCAACAGGCAATACTTGTCCGCGTAAAGTTATTTCGCCCGTCATGGCCAAATAAGGTTTTACTTTTCTTCCGGTAAATGCCGAAGTTAATGAAGTAAGCATGGTAATGCCGGCACTCGGACCATCTTTTGGCACCGCACCTTCGGGCACATGCACGTGTACCGATTTCTTAAAAAAGTCGTCGTGATCAATACCGTATTTTTTTGCATTGGCTTGTAAATAAGTAAATGCAGTTGATGCACTTTCTTTCATTACATTACCCAGGTTGCCGGTTAATTTTAATTCGCCTTTGCCTTCGCTTAAAACAGTTTCGATAAATAAAATATCGCCGCCAACATAGGTCCAGGCCAAGCCCACAGCCACTCCCGGCATGTTTGCAGTTTTATAGATTTCGTTGCTGTAACGGGGCTGGCCTAATATTTTTTCAACATCGGTTGTTGTTAATGTTGATTTTATTTTATTTTTTGTTGCAAATTCTTTTGCCTCGAAACGCATGATGGCAGCCAATTGCCTGTCTAATTCGCGTACTCCGCTTTCCCTGGTATAACTTTCTATAATTTTATCTAAAACCTTATCGTTTATTTTAAATGTTAAATTTTTTAATCCATGCGCTTCCTGTTGTTTGGGAAGAAGATGGCGTTTGGCAATCTCAACTTTTTCTTCGATGGCATAACCACTGAGATCAATAATTTCCAACCGGTCTCTTAATGCAGGTTGAATGTTTTGTAAATTATTTGCAGTAGCGATAAATAATACTTTGCTGAGATCATATTCAAGTTCGAGATAATTATCGTAGAAAGTATTATTTTGTTCGGGATCCAATACTTCCAATAATGCTGATGAAGGATCGCCACGCATATCGTTTCCTATTTTATCAATCTCATCCAAAATCATTACCGGATTAGATGATTTTATTTTGCGGATGTTTTGCAATATTCTTCCGGGCATGGCGCCGATATAAGTTTTACGGTGACCGCGGATTTCGCTTTCATCGTGCAAGCCACCCAAACTTAAACGAACATATTTTCTTCCAACAGCATGCGCAATGCTGCGCCCCAGCGATGTTTTACCAATTCCCGGAGGGCCAACAAAACAAAGTATCGGGCTTTTCATATCGCCTTTTAATTTCAATACAGCAAGGTATTCGAGAATACGTGTTTTAATTTTTTGCATGCCGTAATGATCGAGATCCAAAACTTTTTTTGCATTTTTCAAATCGTAATTATCCGATGTATATTCTTGCCAGGGCAGGTCTAACATTAAATCCAAATGATTATAAACAACCGAATAATCGGGTGTTGTTGGGTGCATTCTTTCCAACTTTTCGATTCCGCTTTTGAACATTGTTTTTGCAGCTTCGGGCCATTTTTTTACTTCGGCTTTTTTCTTCATTTCGGCCAACTCACGTTCATTGGTATCGCCGCCTAATTCATCTTTAATGCTTTTAAGTTGTTGCTGTAAAAAATATTCGCGTTGCTGTTTATCAATTTCTGTTCTCGTTTTATTTGTAACCTTATCTTTTAGTTCGGCAAACTGCAATTCTAATTGCAACAGTTGTGTTAGCTTTTCGGCTCTTGTTTTTACATCGCGTATTTCCAATAAATTTTGTTTCTCTGCAATTTCATTATTCAAATTACTGCTCACAAAATTTATTAAGAAAGATGGGTTCTCGATATTTTTTAAAATGATGGAAGCTTCTGTTGGAAGATTTGGTGAAAGATGAATAATTTGTGTTGCCAGATCTTTGATGGAACCGATGTATGCATTAAAATTTTTATCATCGATTACAGTTTCATCTTCTAATAATTGAATTTTTGCTTTAAAATAAGGATCTTCCGAAACAATATCCATTAATTCGAAACGCTTCTTTCCCTGAATAATGATTGTTGTACCTCCATCGGGCATTTTAATCAGCTTCGCAATTTTTGCAACTGTGCCGATGCTGCATAAATCTTTTACTTCGGGTTCTTCAATGTTCGAATCGCGTTGCGCCAATACACCAATTAATTTATCGGCTTTGTATGCATCATTTACTGCTTTAATACTTTTATCTCTTCCAACAGTTATGGGCAACACAACACCCGGAAATAAAACAGTATTACGCAAAGGAAGTATTGGTAAAGAATCCTGTATCACTAATTTCTCAAAGTCGGCATCGTTTTCATTAATAGGAATAATAGGCATGAAATCGGCATCATCATCTCCAAAATAAATTCTGTTCTTACTCATAAAATTCGTTTCTAATAAAGTCAAAATGTCATCAACTTTTACTTATATTTTTCAAATAAAAGGGATGTAAAGTAAGTCAATATTGATGCCACCAGCAAGAAATTGGTTTGTTTTGGTACAAATTGGCGCAAAAAAATCCCGCCACCGGCGGGACTTAAAAAAATTAAACTTCAATTATAATTTAATTCCGATACCCAATTGAATTTGCTGGCTTTTCCAATTATACTGATTGCCAACATCGTTGATGTTATTGAGTCCGATTACATAACGCCCGTAAATTCTGAGTGCAGATAAATTTATTTGCAATCCGCCTACAGCAGCAAAGTCGCCGCTTTTAAAAGCATCTTGCCCGTTTTGTAAAGTTGTTTCGTGCGGATTAACTAAAATGCTGTACTGCGGGCCTACAACAATTGTAAGCATTTTATCAACATTCAATCGAAGTAAAACCGGAATTGATAAATAGTTTAGCTTAACATCCTGATTGTTTGTAAAAACGGAGCCAAGCGTTGTAGATGTACGCCCCGCATATTCATTAAATAAAACTTCGGGCTCAATACCAATTTCTTTCGAAAAATCCAGTTCCATAAATCCGCCTAATTGGTAACCGGCCATATATCCGTTATTAAATGATTCGCCGGATAATTTTGTAAGATTGGTACCGCCTTTAATTCCTAATCTAAAACCAGCTTGTGCCAATGAAGCTGTTGAAATAATAATTACTGCTAATAATGATAAGATAATTTTTTTCATAACATTTGATTTTATTGATGACTTGGCAATGATGATGCCAAAAAATAAAATGCAAAAAATTTATAGGTTAATCATAACAAAATACAAGTTCCATGTTACAGCTATATCAAAAATATTAACAAATTTGATTACACTAATTCTATCACGGTTATTTCGGGTAAAATACCTACCCTGCCCGGATAACCAATGAATCCAAATCCGCGGTTTACATATAATTTTTGATTGCCTTCTGCATATAATCCGGCCCACTGTTTATACATCCATTGCACCGGGCTCCATTTAAAATACGGGTTCTCGATTCCAAATTGAAAACCGTGGGTATGGCCCGATAGCATTAAATCAATGTCGGGATATTTTACACGCACTTCTGCATCCCAATGGCTTGGATCGTGACTCATTAAAATTTTGAAAGGATATTTTTCGGTTCCGGGGTAAGCTTTATCCATTTTACCATATTTCGGGAAACGCGCTTTAGCGCCCCAGTTCTCGATACCCAACAATGCAATTTGCTGATTATTTTTTTCAAGTATCACGTGTTCGTTCATTAATAATCGCCAACCCAATTGCGCATGAACAACTTTTAATTGTTCTAAATTTTTTTGTTTTTCTTCGGCCGATGACCAATGCACATAATCGCCGTAATCGTGATTTCCCAATGTGCTGAAAACACCAAGCGGCGATTTTAATTGATTAAATACATCCATGTATTCTATCATTTCTGTGTGCCGGTTGTTTACCAGATCGCCGGTAAATAAAATCAGATCGGCCTTTTCTTTTAATATCATATCAACACCATGTTGTACCGCATGTTTATTTTGAAAGCTGCCGCTGTGAATATCGCTGATATGAATAATCTTTAATCCTTTGAAACCGTTTGGCAGGTTACCGAATGCCAGCTTTACTCTTTTAATTTGATAATTATATTTATTGCTGAAACCGTATAATAAAGTTGAAAATAATCCGCCGCCGATACCCAATCCTATCCAGCTTAAAAATATGGATCTCGAAATGCCGCCGCCCTCATCGGCAAAATGAGCACCGGTACTTGGAAATATTTTTGCCGTGATCCACATGGCGATGCGACGGAAATCATCCACTAAAAAAAATACCGAGCCTAATAATTTCGAAAAGAAAAGTCCGGCTAAAATGGCAAACACATAATTCCTGAATACTTTGGATGTTTGTAAAGCCTGAATATACGGAAACGATAATAAGGTAATTAAAGTACAGGCCGAAATAACCCAATAGCCCGTCAGCACTATCATTCGCGTTTTTTCGGATGTGCTATTCGAAACCGTTTTTATTGCCTGAAATACATAAAAATCGAGTAACACCATTATTCCTGCTATGATCCACCATGTACTTGAATTTCTCATTTTTATTTTTTATTTTTAATTGGCAGAGCAGCGCAAAATTGATTCTAAATCGGCTGATCCTGTTTATTTCTTTTGAATGTTGAAAACTTGCCTTCCAATGCCAACATCATTTGGTAATATTGTTTCGAAAGATAGCTTGTAAACTGTATTTTTGTTAACTGCGAAAATGTTTTCAAATGAAATTAACTTATTACGGACATTCCACTTTCATGGTTGACGTGCAAGAAACAAAAATATTGTTCGACCCTTTCGTCACACACAATGAATTGGCCAAACATATTAATGTAAACAGTATTGAAGCTGATTACATTTTTTTAAGTCATGCCCACGAAGACCATATTGCCGATTGCGTTAGCATTGCCAAACGCTGCAACGCAACAGTGGTGAGCAATTGGGAGGTGGCAACATGGGCCGGCCAGCAGGGCATTGCCAATGTTCATCCGATGAATACCGGCGGTAAATGGAAATTTGATTTTGGAGTGGTGAAATGTGTGGTGGCGCAACACAGCAGCAGTTTTCCGGATGGATCGTATGGCGGCAATCCGATAGGATTTATTTTTAATACGGCTGATGGTAATTTTTATTACAGCGGCGATACTGCATTAACATTGGACATGCAATTAATTCCGTCGTGGATTAATTTAAATTTTGCAGTGTTACCTATTGGCGACAATTTTACCATGGATGTTAATGATGCCATCGATGCATCATCATTTATTCAGTGCAATACAATTGTTGGTGTGCATTACAATACTTTTGGTTTTATTAAGATTGATAAAACCGATGCCATCATGCAATTTGCTACAGCAGGAAAAAAATTATTATTGCCTGCCATTGGCGAAACGATTGAGATGTGAGGATAGTTCATGGTTCATGGTTGATAGTTTGGTTTGTGATGAGGAATGAGATGCAGTACAAGTGTGCGACGCAACCACAGTTGAGTTAAGAGATAAAGTTTAGTACATAATTTTTATAATTATTAAATGAGGGTTTAAAAATGGCGAGAATTATTGGTGTAGCAAATCAGAAAGGCGGCGTTGGTAAAACAACAACTGCTATAAATGTGGCAGCAAGTTTTGCGGTGCTCGAATACAAAACTTTATTGGTTGATGCAGATCCGCAGGCAAACAGTACAACCGGCGTTGGATTTGATTTGCACAATGTTACCAACAGTTTATACGACTGCATGGTTAACAGTGCAAAAGCCGAAGATGTGATATTAAAAACAGAAATGCCTTTTCTGGATATACTTCCATCGCATATTGATTTGGTGGGTGCCGAAATTGAAATGATTAATTATCCCAACCGCGAAAATGTTTTGAAGAATGTGTTGGATGTGGTTAGAGATAAATATGATTTTATTGTGATTGACTGTTCTCCTTCGCTGGGATTAATAACTGTTAATTCGTTGGTTTCTTCGGATAGCGTAATTGTTCCGGTTCAATGCGAATTTTTTGCATTGGAAGGATTGGGAAAATTATTGAACACGGTTAAGATTGTTCAGAACCGTTTAAATCCCGAATTACAGATCGAAGGTATTTTAATGACGATGTATGATGGCCGTTTGCGTTTATGCAATCAGGTTGTAAGTGAAGTGCGGCGCCACTTTGATGATATTGTTTTCTCCACCATCATTCACCGTAACACAAGATTAAGCGAAGCGCCAAGTGTTGGCAAACCCGCTATTTTATACGATGCCGAAAGCAAAGGATCGGTTAATTATCTTAATCTCGCCAAAGAAATTTTGCAGAAGAATGATCTAACAAAAATGACCAACGAAGAAAGAATTTTAGAATAATGTTTTAAGTAATAAGTTCTAAGTGTTAAGTAGAAATTTCACTTATTTCACAAACAACTTATAACTTAAAACTTACAACTTACAACTTAATGAGTACACCCAAACAAAATAATAAAGAGGCAATTGGCAAAGGTTTGCGCAGTTTGTTGCGCAATATTGATGAAGATTTAAAAACAACAACCGGCGAATTAAAAACAAAAGTTGTTGAACAAACAGTAAGTTCTTCGCGTATTCCGATCGATGAAATTCAAATTAATCCCAAACAACCGCGCCGCGATTTTGATGAAACTGCATTGAATGAATTAGCGGTATCAATTAAATTACACGATATTATTCAGCCGCTTACCGTTTCTAAATTAGCAAGCGGAAAATATCAGTTGATTGCCGGCGAACGGCGTTTTCGTGCATCAAAAATTGCAGGATTAAAAGATGTACCGGTTTATATCCGTCATGCCAATGATTCGGAATTATTGGAATTGGCATTATTAGAAAATTTACAGCGTGAAGATTTAAATGCAATTGAAATTGCCCTGAGTTATAAACGCATGATGGATGAATTAAATTTTTCGCAGGAAATGGTTGCAGAAAGGATGGGCAAAGAAAGAAGCACTGTTACCAATTATATTCGTTTATTAAAATTGCCGCCAAATATTCAGTTATCGGTAAGGCATGGCGACATCAGCATGGGCCACGCAAGGGCATTGATAAATATTGACACCATCGACAAACAATTATTTGTTTTTAATGAAATAAAAAATAAAGAACTGAATGTAAGGCAAACAGAAGAATTGGTTCGCAAACTTTACAAAGCCGAAAAACACAATGCTGTTAAATCTTCCGTAAAAGAAAGCCTGCCGCCTGCTTATAAAAAGATTGAAGATAACTTAGCGTCTCATTTCGGAACAAAAGTAAAATTGTCACATCAGAAAAACGGTTCGGGAAGTATTGCAGTAGAATATTATTCGTTGCAGGAACTGAATAAAATACTCGACCTGATGAATGTAACAATCAGTTAAAGTTTACATGAAGTTATTTTATCTCATATTTATTTTCGCGTTAGTAAATGTTTATTCTTTATCGGCTCAATCAGAAAAGAAAGATTCAACTAAATCTTTTTTAATTTCTGACAGCAGTAAAATCATTACTGCAAAAAAAGATACGGCAGTAAAGAAAAAACATATTCCGAGAATTGCAACACGACGTTCTGCATTAATACCCGGTTGGGGGCAGGCATACAATCGCGAATACTGGAAAATACCTATTATCTACGGCGCTTTGGCAATACCTGCTTACACTTTTGTTGATAATAACAATTATTACAAAATGTGCAAGTTTGCATACGATGCCGTGTATGCTGCAACAATTGGCAATGGCAATGGCGTTTTAGACAGTTCACAATTAAAATTTATAGATCCGAGAGTTAGAAGAACCGATGGAACATTATTAGGATTATCTGATTACCAGAATTACAGAAATGTTTTCAGGAAGAGCAGAGATTATTCTATATTCTGGTTTATTATTCTGTGGGGAATAAATGTTGCCGATGCCACTGTTTTTGCGCATTTGAAAGACTTTGATGTAACAGATGATTTAACCATGCACATTCAGCCAAACATAAATCCTGTTACCAAAACTCCCGAAATTGGTTTTGTGTTTAATTTAAAAAACGCACCGAAACAACCAAAGAATATTGCACGTTAATTTAGGATAATTGTTTTACTTTGATTGTTTCAAAATCGTTTCAATAAACAAATCACTAATAATTTTTTAAGATGAAAATTGCATTAATCGGTTATGGCAAAATGGGAAAAGTAATTGAAGAAATTGCTGTTGCAAAACAACACGAAATTGTTTTGAAGATTGATATTGCCAATGCCGATGAGTTTACGCAGCAAAATATTTCCAGAGCCGATGTTGCCATAGAATTTACCGGGCCGCACAGTGCTTTTGATAATGTAATTAAATGTTTGCAGTTTGGTATTCCGGTTGTTTGCGGATCAACAGGCTGGTTAGAAAAATTTGATGAAGCAAAAGAAGTTTGCAAAAAAAATAACGGCACATTAATTTATTCGAGCAATTACAGCATTGGTGTAAACTTATTTTTTGAACTGAATACTTACCTCGCCAAATTGATGAGCAAACATCCGGGTTATGAAGTATCGTTAAAAGAAATTCATCATACGCAAAAAAAAGACGCACCCAGCGGAACGGCTATAACCCTTGCCGAGCAAGTATTACAACAAATCACTTCAAAAAAGAATTGGATAAATCAATTAAGTAATAATAAAGAAGAATTAGAAATTATTTCTGAAAGAATTGATCCGGCACCGGGTACGCACAGTATAAAATATCATTCTGAAATTGATGATATCGAAATCGTTCACACCGCACATAACCGTAAAGGTTTTGGCGGCGGCGCAGTACTGGCAGCAGAATTTGCTGTTTCAAAAAAAGGAATCTACTCGATGAAAGATGTGTTGGGGTTATAAATTTTATTCTTACAAATAAAACCGTCTCAAATTCATTTTTAATTTTTGCATTCCCGCAAAACAAAAATGTTAGAAATAACCATAAAAAATTAGGTACTTTAGATATATAATTTCGGGAGCATGAAGAAATTATAATGCTTCCTGAAAATTAAATTTTATCAAACTGCTTAATATACGTTACCATGTTATCAAAAAAGACTCAGTATGCACTTAAAGCTTTAATTTACTTGGCCGAAAAAGGTTCTGAAGGTCCGGTACTGATCTCCGAAATTTCGAAGAAGAAAAAAATCCCATTGAAATTTTTAGAAAACATTTTATTGGAATTAAAAAACGCCGGCATACTGGGAAGCAAAAAAGGCAAAGGCGGCGGATATTTTTTTGTTTTGCCTCCTGTTAAAATTAAACTGGCAAAAGTGATACGCTTGATTGAAGGGCCGATTGCATTGCTTCCCTGCGTAAGTTTAAACTTTTACGAGAAATGCAAAAACTGCGAAGAAAAAAAATGCGGCATTAACCGAGTGATGATTCAGGTTAGAGATTCTATGTTAACCATTTTGGAAAATAAAACCGTTGCCGATATTTCTAATTTATAATTCCTTCGGTTCAACAATAAAAACTATTTTAAGTTATCTAACATATCGGCAGTCATTAATGGCAAATTAAAATCCTGCTGCCAGTTCCAATCATTTCTTGCAACAGTATCATCAATGCTTTGCGGCCAACTGTTGGCAATGTTCTGGCGATAATCGGGCTTATACGAAATAGAAAAATCGGGAATATGTTGTTGAATAGATGCTGCAATTTCTTTGGGCGCAAAACTCATTCCCGAAATATTATACGATGTATGAATAGAAATATTTTCTGCAGGCGCTTCCATTAATTCGATGGTTGCTTTAATGGCATCGGGCATATACATCATGGGCAAATAAGTATCTTCCTTTAAAAAACATTCGTACTTTTTGTTTTCTAATGCTTCATAAAAAATTTCAACAGCATAATCGGTTGTGCCGCCACCGGGAGCCGATTTATAACTTATTAATCCGGGGTAACGCAAACTGCGTACATCAACACCCCAACGCTGATGATAATAATTGCACCAAAATTCTCCGGCATATTTGCTTATCCCATAAACAGTTATCGGTTCAATAATTGTTTGTTGCGGGCAATTTATTTTGGGCGATGTTGGCCCGAACACTGCGATGGAAGATGGCCAATAAACCTTATGCAATTTTTCTTCACGTGCAATATCCAAAACATTTAAAAGCCCCTGCATATTTAAGTTCCAGGCCAAATTAGGATTCTTCTCTCCCGTTGCAGAAAGTATTGCAGCAAGCAAATAAATTTGTGTAACATTCTGCCTTATAACCTGCACATGCAGCATTTCTTTATTCATCACATCCAAACTAACGTAAGGCCCGGTGCCTTCTAACAAAGGATTTTGTTCTCTTAGATCCGATGCAATTACATTGGCATTACCGTATATTTTTCTTAGCGCCAATGTAAGCTCCACGCCTATTTGACCCGATGCGCCAATCACTAAAATTTTATCTTTTGCCATGCAAATATTTTTTGTTTTTTGATTACACGAATTTTATCGAATTACACGAATTTATTTTTGAAAGATTAAGCGTTCAGCAAAATTGAATAACACATTTTTTTGAACGGTTTAGTTTTTCTTTTTTTAGACTTTAGTTTTTAATTCGTGTAATTCGCTTTAATTAGTGTTTTGAAAATAAAATCCGTGTTATTAAAATAACTAACAAATGTTAGCGCAAAGAAAGCAAAAAGGATTGTAAGTTCGCAGCACAATTATTTATTAATTTATGATACCAGCATATTTAAAAGATTTATTTAAAAATCAATCTTACAATCCCGATAACTTTTTTTTAATTGCCGGGCCATGTATTGTGGAGAATGAAGAATTAGTAATGGAGGTTGCCGATAAAGTTTCGAAAATTTGTACCCGGTTAGAAATACCATATATTTTTAAAGCGAGTTATCGCAAAGCAAACAGAACAAGTGCATCATCATTTACCGGATTGGGCGATGATATTGGTTTGGATCTGATAAAAAAAGTGGGCGATACTTTTCATTTACCAACAACATCCGATGTTCATGCGCATGATGAATGTGCCGAAGCAGCTAAGTTTATTGATATTTTACAGATACCCGCATTCCTTTGCAGGCAAACAGATCTGTTAATTGCAGCAGCAGAAACCAATAAAATCATCAATGTAAAAAAAGGGCAATTTTTAAGCGGCCCATCGATGAAGTTTGCTGTTGAAAAAATAAAAAAAGCAGGCAACGAAAAAATAATGTTGACGGAAAGAGGAACAACTTTCGGTTATCAGGATTTAGTGGTTGATTACAGAAATATTACATGGATGAAAGAATTAAATGTTCCGGTAATTATGGATTGTACGCATAGTTTGCAACAACCCAATCAAACAACAGGCGTTACCGGCGGTAATCCTCAGCTCATCGAAACCATTGCCAAAGCTGCCATTGCAACCGGTGCCGATGGATTGTTTATTGAAACACATCCCAATCCTGCAAAGGCTTTGAGCGATGGTGCTAATATGCTCAAATTAGATTTGCTCGAAAATTTATTGGAGAAATTAGTGAAATTAAGACAAGCGGTTTTGTAATCTTTGATGTATGATGTAAGGATGTATGATTTAAGAAAAAAAATTGAAACCTTCAAACTGCAATATATCAGACATCAGACATTTTTACATCAGACATTCATAAATCAAACATCATACATTCTTACAAATCCCTCAACGGATTTCTTCTTGCCGCAAGAATATAATTTTTAATGTTCCTTGTAAATGCAAGGATCATATAAATAATTACAGGCGATCCCATAGTTAAAAATGAGATGTAAATAAACCACATTCTTATCCGGGATGATGCCACGCCTAACCTGTCGCCGATGGCAGAGCAAACCCCGAATGCTTGCATTTCAACTATTTCGCGAATTTTTTTCATACATTAAATTTTAATAGTCTACCAGGGGGTATGATTTAATTCAGTTGCAAATTAAGAACAAATATTCTAAGAAAAGTTTAAATCAGTTTTACACCGCCTTTTCTTTTGCTGTAAATTTGCAGCACAAAAAACCTGTTTGCTTCAGTAATTGCAAATGGCTTCATTAGTTTCGTAAACCTAAAATTTTAATTATGGCTTTTGATATTGAAATGATCAAAAAGGTATATGCCCAAATGCCCGCAAAAATAGATGCAGCACGCAAAACATTGGGTCGGCCGTTAACATTGGCCGAAAAAATATTATTTGCGCATTTGCACAGCGATATGCAGTTACAAAATTTTGAAAGAGGAAAATCGTATGTTGATTTTGCTCCCGATCGTGTTACCATGCAGGATGCAACTGCACAAATGGCTTTATTGCAATTTATGCAGGCGGGCCGCCCCAAAGTTGCGGTTCCATCTACCGTTCACTGCGATCATTTGATCACTGCAAAAAACGGTGCAGAAAAAGACCTTGCTTTTGCGAATCAGGAAAGTAAAGAAGTGTACGATTTTCTTGCTTCTGTTTCTAATAAATATGGTATTGGTTTTTGGAAACCCGGCGCAGGAATTATTCATCAGGTAGTGTTAGAAAATTATGCATTCCCCGGCGGAATGATGATTGGCACTGATTCTCACACAGTAAATGCCGGTGGATTAGGAATGGTAGCGATTGGTGTTGGCGGTGCCGATGCCTGCGATGTGATGGCAGGATTACCATGGGAATTAAAATGGCCTAAATTAATTGGTATAAAACTTACAGGAAAATTAAATGGATGGGCTGCACCAAAAGATATCATCTTAAAAGTTGCAGGTATTTTAACTGTAAAAGGTGGTACCGGTGCCATTGTTGAATATTTTGGCGAAGGCGCTGCATCTTTAAGTGCAACAGGCAAAGGAACCATTTGTAATATGGGTGCTGAAATTGGTGCAACCACTTCAACATTTGGATATGATGAAAGCATGAATCGTTATTTATCTGCAACAGGCCGTGCCGATGTTGCAGCCGCTGCCGATTCAATAAAAAAATATTTGAATGCTGATCCTGAAGTGTACGCCGATCCTTCAAAATATTTTGATGAGCTGATTGAAATTAATTTGAATGAATTAGAACCTCATTTAAACGGGCCATTCACTCCGGATTTAGCTACTCCTGTTTCTAAAATGAAAGAAGAAGCTGCAAAAAATAATTGGCCGTTAAAAGTTGAATGGGGATTGATTGGTTCATGCACAAATTCTTCATACGAAGATTTAAGTCGTGCCGCTTCTATCGCTCAGCAAGCAATCGCAAAAGGTTTGGTAACAAAAGCCGAGTTTGGAATAAACCCCGGATCTGAACAAGTTAGATTTACTGCCGACCGCGATGGTTTATTAAAAACATTTACAGATTTAAATGCAACTATTTTTACCAATGCATGCGGGCCATGTATTGGAATGTGGGACAGGGTTGGTGCAGAGAAAAAAGAAAAAAATACCATCGTTCATTCTTTCAACAGAAATTTTGCAAAACGTGCCGATGGTAATCCAAACACTTATGCTTTTGTAGCATCGCCCGAAATGGTTGCTGCCATTGCAATTGCAGGTGATTTATCTTTCAATCCAATTACTGATACTTTAACAAATAATAAAGGCGAACAAGTAAAATTAGATGCACCGCATGGTGATGAATTACCAAAAAAAGGTTTTGCTGTTGAAGATGCAGGATACCAAGCGCCTGCTGCCGATGGCAAAAATGTAACCGTAAATGTTTCACCCGATTCAAAACGTTTGCAATTATTAGCGCCGTTTGCCGAGTGGGAAAAAATTGATTTAACCGGTTTAAAATTATTAATTAAAGCAAAAGGAAAATGTACAACCGATCATATTTCTATGGCCGGCCCGTGGTTAAAATTCCGCGGACATTTAGATAATATTTCTAACAACATGTTGATTGGTGCTGTTAATTTTTTCAACGAAAAAACAGATAGCATCAAAAATCAGTTAACCGGCGAATATGCTGCTGTGCCTGCAACACAGCGTGCTTACAAAGCTGCAGGTATTGGAAGTATTGTTGTTGGCGATGAAAATTATGGCGAAGGAAGCAGCCGTGAACATGCCGCCATGGAACCACGTTTCCTCGGTGTTCGTGTAGTGTTGACTAAATCTTTTGCACGTATTCACGAAACCAATTTAAAGAAACAGGGAATGCTGGCATTAACTTTTGCCGACAAAAATGATTACGATAAAATTTTAGAAGACGATACCATTGATGTAATTGGTTTAACAACATTTGCTCCGGGCAAACCATTAACACTGGTGTTGCATCATAAAGATGGAAGCAAAGAAGAAATAACTGTTAATCATACTTACAATCAACAACAGATCGAATGGTTTAAAGCAGGTGCTGCATTAAATATTATTCGTAAACAAGTGGCTAATATTTAAACACTAAAAGTTTAAAAAATAAAAGTCCCGACGTGCAGCGGGACTTTTTTTATGTAACAAGCTGAAGTGCTTGTACCAACAGCGGTTGCGTCGCACACTTGTGCTGGATAAATTTTACTTTGCAAATAATCATGCAGAAATAAATAAATTTGTTTTTTATATAAATCATTCCAACCTGTTAAAATTTATTTTATGGAATTAATTGTAATTCAGCAAAGGATTCATGAAATAAGAGGATTGAAAATAATTCTGGATAAAGACATAGCAATATTATATGAAGTAGAAACCAGAGTATTGAAGCAAGCAGTTAAAAGAAATATTAAACGTTTTCCGAAAGATTTCATGTTTCAACTAACCAAGAGCGAAGTAGAAACACTGGTATCACAATTTGTGATACCATCTAAAAGTTATTTTGGAGGTGCACTACCCTACGCTTTTACAGAACATGGTGTAACTATGTTGGCAAGTATATTAAAAAGTGATAAGGCCGTACAAATGAATATTGCTGTGGTCAGGGCCTTTGTTTCATTGCGGCAAATTGCAATTCAGTACAAAGAATTATCAGACAAACTGAATGAACTTGAAAATACCAACTCTAAAAAGTTCAAAGAAATATATGAAGCTCTAAATTATTTAATTGATAAAAAGAAAAACGAGGAAGACATAAAAAATCGCGTAAGAATTGGATTTAAAAAATAGGCTTTCAATAACCAAGCTTTGAGGTGATAGCTACTTTTGCTCGAAGCTCATGGCTTGCTGCTCGTTGCTCAGAACGTACAAGTGTGCGACGCAACCACAGCCAAATAGAAATTCAAAAGTCGGTAAACAAAAAATAAACAAAACTGTTTTTAATTTGTTAGTGTAATAATTATTTGCATCAAAAAAGTTTTTTATAACTTACCATTCAAAAATAAATTTTATGCAACGCCGCCACTTTTTACGCAACGCAGGATTATCCGCCGGATTATTGGCATTGTCGCCAAAAAATTTAATCGCCGCATTGTTGCAGCAGCCTGCTTATAAAATAACCATGTTGCGCAACGATATCGGCATCTTTAACGAAAAAGGCGGAACCATTTTATTTTATTTATCGAACGAAGGAATTGTAGTGGTTGATTCTGAATTTCAGGATCAGGCCAATCATTTAATTGATGAACTGAAAAAGAAAACAACGCATCCTTTTAAATTATTAATTAATACGCATCATCATTTCGATCATACCAGCGGCAATATTGCTTTTAAAGGATTAGTGGATCATGTGGTGGGCCATCAAAATTGTTTGGCAAATTATAAACGTGTGGCTGCAGAACAAAAATCGGAAGACAAACAATTATTTCAGGATATAACTTTTACCGATACATGGAAATATAAAATTGGCAACGAAAAAATCAAAGCACATTATTTTGGTGCAGGGCATACCAACGGTGATGCGTTGATCCATTTTCAAAATTCGAATATTGTGCATATCGGCGATCTGATGTTTAACCGCATCTATCCTTACATCGACCGCAAAGCGGGTGCATCTTTTAAAAACTGGGTCACGGTTTTAGATAAAGCGCAAAGCACTTTTGATAACGATACAATTTTTGTTTTTGGCCACGCCAGCAACAATGCAGTTGTTGGTTCGAGAGATGATTTAAAAGGCATGCAAAACTATATTTCGCAATTATTAAAATTAGTTGGCGATAATATTAAAGCCGGTAAATCGAAAGATGAAATTTTGCAAATCACTTCCGTTCCTGATGTTGGCGAATGGAAAGATGAAATGAAAATTATTAAAATGAATTTAGAAACTGCGAACTTGGAATTAACAGCTTAATTTTTTTCGCGCAGGAGAAAAAAGTTTTAATAAAATTACATGCAATATTTTTTTCTCTGCGTTAAATTTATTTTATCTCTAACAATTTTTCCAGCACATAATAAACAGCCGGACAAAAAGTAGAATTTTTTAAAGTTATTACCGGCCGTTTTAAAATAACATCTTCATCGGTGTAAGGAAATCTTGCACAATCGCTTGGGCGATGATTGTAGATACTGCAAAAATTATCTGCACCCAAAAAAGGGCAGGGAGAATTTTTTGTTACATAATCGCCTTCTTTATCGAGGTCTAAATATGTTTCAATAAAATCGCCTTCTTTCATTCCCAGATATTTACTGATGCGTTTAATATCGGGCGTTTTAAACCGAGGCGAATAACCTTTGCAGCAATTGGCACATTGTAAACAATCAATTTTACTGAAAGCTTCCTCATGCAGTTGCGGCAAGGCTTTCAGCACTTTATTTTTATTGGCGCGTTGCAAAAATTGTTTGTATTGCTTTTCGTGTTCGGCACTTCTTTTCTCCCAGTTATCTAATTTTATTTCTTTCATAAATATTAAAAAAAATATTTCACCGCATTTTTAAATTCGTTAAAATTCGTGTAATAAAATATAGTTATTGTTTCTTTGCAAAGCATCAAAGGTAAACGAAACAAATGGACGACATCAGGCAACAGTGGTTGTTATTAATTTCTACACCGTTTTATATCGGCATCATTGTTTTAGAATTACTGCTAACACATTTGCAACATCGCAAAGCTTATACTTTAAAAGATACAATTGCAAATGTTTATCTGATGTTGCTGAATGCTGCACTGGATTTGGCTTTTCGTGCCATTGTTTATTTTTATATCCTTCAATATTTTTATACGCATGCTTTTTTTACCTGGAAAACAAATATCCTGTATTGGATTGTGTTGGTGATTGCCGAAGATTTTGTTTATTACTGGCTGCATCGTTTCGATCATAAAATTCGTTTTTTCTGGGCAACGCATGTTACGCATCACAGTTCGCAAAAATTTAATTTCTCTGTAGGGTTTCGTTCCTCTGTATTTCAACCGCTGTATCGTTTTATTTATTTTATTCCGATTGCGTGGGCAGGATTTAAACCGCTCGATATTGCACTCATTTATTCGGCCACACAGATCTATGGAATTTTTGTTCACACCGAATTAATTAATAAAATGGGATGGCTCGAATATATTTTGGTAACACCATCACATCATCGGGTACATCATGGTTCTAATCCAAAATATTTAGATAAAAATATGGGTATGTTTTTAATTGTATGGGATAAATTATTCGGAACATTTCAGGCCGAATTGCCCGCCGAAAAATATCAACCCATTAAATACGGGCTTACAAAAAATTTAGAAAACCCCAATGCCGTAACTATTATTTTTCATGAATGGAATCAGATTGCAAAAGATGTATTTCAAAAAAAAATAACCTTTGGGCAAAGAGTTAAATATTTGTTTGGACCGCCCGGCTGGAGTCACGATGGTTCGCGGTTAACCAGCGATGAAATGAGGGCGAAAGAAAAATAAATTTTATTACACGAATTTCTGCGAATTACACTAATTGTTTATTTTTTATTTTTTGTACTAAGCTTCAAATCCTTGTGCAGCTTCAGTTGCGTCGCACACTTGTACGTTCTGGGCTACGAGCAGCGAGCCATGAGCTTCG
>DATAMD010000246.1:0-4702 GCA_036260755.1 Chitinophagaceae bacterium
TAACGTTGATTCATAAGGCATGTTTAAAGTTTGAAGATATTAAAAACTATTTGTGTTTTCGTATTTGTTTGATGGACTGAAATTCAATTTTATGGTTAAGTATATTTAGTTTTGACCAACTGTTTTGTATCATGTGAATGATAGAAATTTGCGTAATAAAAAATAATTATGAAGATTGGAATAGTTGGGTTAGGATATGTTGGCCTTCCACTTGCCTGTTTATTTGCAAAAAAATATGAGGTGATTGGTTTTGATATTGATATATCCAAAATAGAATTATTAAAAAAGAATATTGATTATACCAACGAATTGGATGTTGATGCGTTACAACAAAACACCCTTTTTTTTACGAGTGATGCATTGCATTTAAGAGGATGCAATGTTATAATTGTTGCAGTGCCAACGGATATCGATAACCAAAATCAACCCGATCTATTTCCGTTAAAATCTGCGTCATCAACCATTGCAAAAGTATTGGAAACCGGTACCACTGTTGTATTTGAATCAACTGTCTATCCCGGATTAACCGAAGAAATCTGTATTCCGATTTTAGAAAAGGAAAGTAATTTAGTTTGGAAAAAAGATTTTTATGTGGGCTATTCACCCGAGAGAATTAATCCCGGCGATAAAAAAAGGCCGCTGCATAAAATACAGAAAATAGTGTCGGGCGATATACCAAAAACTTTGTCTCTTTTATCCGAATTATATGGTTCTGTTATTGAAGCGGGAATTTATCAGGCTCCCGATATTAAAACGGCAGAAGCTGCAAAAGTTATTGAGAATGCACAACGCGATATAAACATTGCATTCATGAATGAGCTGGCTGTAATTTTTGATAAGATGAATTTAGATACAAGAGAAGTATTAAAAGCCGCATCAACAAAATGGAATTTTCTTTCGTTCGAGCCGGGCCTTGTTGGCGGCCATTGTATTGGAGTTGATCCGTATTATCTTACTTATAAATCAGAACAATTGGGTTATTCGCCTCAGGTAATTCATTCGGGAAGGCATTTGAACAACGATATGGGAAAATTTATTGCTGATAAATTGTTGAATGTTTTAATGAAGCAAGATAAAGTTTTGGAAAAATGTAAAGTGCTGATCCTGGGATGTTCATTCAAAGAAAATGTTGGGGAAACCCGCAATTCAAAAGTATTTGAAATAGAAAAAGAATTGAGCAAATATGGTATGCAGACTTATTTTGTTGATCCGCATGTTAATACAGATGCCGCAGATTTAAAAATCCATGCCGTTAAAAATGAGATTGCAGAAAATATAAAATACGATGCAGTGGTACTTGCCGTAAAACACAAGGCATTTAAAAATTATTCGATCAGGTTCTTGCAAACCGTTTCGGTTTCAGGCGAATTAAATTTGTTTGATGTAAAAGCTTTTTTCGACAAAGATGAAGCATTGGTAAATTGCAGGGTTTATTGGCGATTATAAAACAAATTGAATGAAAAAAATCGGGTATTTAATTGTAATCATGCAACTTTGTAACTTGGCATCTTAATTATTAATAAAAAGAATCTATGAAGAACATTCTTATCACCGGTGGCGCAGGTTTTATTGGTTCGCATGTGGTGCGGTTATTTGTAACAAAATACCCTCAGTATAAAATTGTAAATCTCGATGCATTAACCTATGCGGGTAATTTAGAAAATTTAAAAGATATCGATCATTCATCGAATTATTTTTTCGAAAAAATAAATTTACTCGATGCAGCAGCATTGGAAAATGTTTTTGATAAACACCAGATCACCGATGTGATTCATCTTGCTGCAGAATCGCATGTTGACCGTTCTATTATTTCGCCGCTCGATTTTGTTTACACCAATATTATCGGCACAGTTAATTTATTAAATGTTGCAAGAACCAAGTGGAAAGCCGATTACAGCCAACATTTGTTTTATCATATTTCAACCGATGAAGTGTATGGTGCATTAGGCACTATAGGTTTATTTACCGAAACAACAGCGTATCATCCCAACTCGCCGTACTCGGCCAGTAAAGCATCATCCGATCATTTTGTGAGGGCTTATGCCGAAACTTATCACATGAAAACAGTTGTTTCAAACTGTTCTAATAATTATGGTCCGTATCATTTTCCCGAAAAATTAATTCCATTATTCATCAATAATATCATCAACAAAAAACCTTTACCGGTTTATGGTGATGGATTATATACACGCGATTGGTTATTTGTAAAAGATCATGCATTGGCAATCGATTTAATTTTTCATCAGGGCAAACCCGATGAAACTTATAACATCGGCGGCTTTAACGAATGGAAAAATATTGATCTGATAAAATTGTTGTGCAAGCTGATGGATGAAAAACTGAATCGCGAAAAAGGCGAAAGCGAAAAATTAATTACTTACGTGAAAGACCGCCCGGGGCACGACCGCCGCTATGCCATTGATGCAACAAAAATTAATAAAGAACTTGGATGGAAACCAACTGTAACATTTGAAGAAGGGCTAAGTGAAACAATAGATTGGTATTTGCAAAATACGCAATGGTTAAATAATATTACCAGCGGCGCTTACGAAAAATATTATGAAACGATGTATGCTGATAGATAAACCGTCAACCTTTAAAGAGGAGCATGAGAAAAAATAAAAACTACATTTTTAAAAAATAAAAATTCCCCTTTAGGGGATAGGGGTTTATGAAAGTAGAAGAAACCAAATTAAAAGATTGCTTTATAATTCGCGATACAGTTTTCGAAGACCCTCGTGGCTATTTCTTCGAAAGCTTTAACCAGCAAAGGTTTGCGAGTTTAATAGGATTGAATGTTTCTTTTGTGCAGGATAATCAATCAAAATCTACACGCGGCGTTTTGCGCGGCATACATTTTCAGCAGGGCGAACATACACAGGCAAAATTGGTTCGTGTGTTAGAAGGAAGAGTGTTGGATGTTGCTGTTGATTTAAGAAAGAATTCGCCCACATTTGGCCAGTGGGAAACAGTAGAATTAACCGGCGATAATCATGTTCAGTTTTTTGTGCCTCGTGGCTTTGGCCATGGCTTTGTTGTGCTGAGTGAAGCTGCAACATTTTTTTATAAATGCGATAATTTTTATAATAAAGCATCCGAAGGAGGTATTATTTATAATGATGCTGATTTGAATATCGATTGGCAAATAAAAGAGGAAGAAGTATTATTATCCGGTAAGGACAAAATACTTCCCACATTTCGCGAAGTAAAAGATTTAATTAATTTTTAAAAAATTGTTTGGGGATGATAGATTCATTCATTTCATTATTCATTCATTCTATCATTCACTCATTCGCTCATTA
Source organism: Chitinophagaceae bacterium (assembly GCA_036260755.1). Lineage (GTDB taxonomy): Bacteria > Bacteroidota > Bacteroidia > Chitinophagales > Chitinophagaceae > CAIQDX01. The sequence continues at coordinate 3,303 of DATAMD010000246.1, forward strand.
ATTTATGAAAGGAATTATTTTAGCAGGCGGCAGCGGCACAAGATTATACCCCATCACAAAAGGGATAAGTAAACAATTGATGCCCATTTATGATAAGCCGATGATTTATTATCCGCTGTCGGTTTTAATGTTAGCCGGCATCAACGAAATATTAATTATAACAACGCCCGAAGATTCATCGCAGTTTCAAAGGTTATTGGGCGATGGAAGCGAACTGGGTTGCAAATTTTTTTATGCCGTACAAGCCGTTCCCAACGGATTGGCGCAGGCATTTGTAATTGGAGAAAAATTTATCGGCAACGATAAAGTGGCGCTGGTATTGGGCGATAATATTTTTTATGGTGCAGGCTTCAGTAAATTGGTTCAATCTTTTAATAATGTGCAGGGCGCTGCTGTTTTTGCATACGAAGTAAACGATCCCGAAAGGTATGGTGTGGTTGAGTTTGATAAAGATTTTAATGTTGTTTCGATCGAAGAAAAACCCAAACAACCTAAATCAAATTATGCTGTTCCGGGTTTATATTTTTACGATAACCATGTTGTGGAGATTGCAAAAAATATTGCACCATCACCAAGGGGTGAATATGAAATTACTGATGTGAATCGTGAATATTTAAAACAGGGAAAATTAAAAGTTGGCGTAATGAATCGCGGCACTGCATGGTTAGATACCGGTACTTTCGATTCGTTGCACGATGCAAGCGAATTTGTTCGCGTAATTGCAAAAAGGCAAAGCCAGCAAGTGGGTTGTATCGAGGAAGTGGCGTTCAGAATGGGTTTCATCAATCATCAACAATTATTGATATTAGCCGATAAATATTCGAAAAGCGGTTATGGTGAATATTTGCGCCGGTTGAAACTATAGATTTTAATTTTTAAAAATTTTAAAAGCCTGTCGCAATTTTTTTTGCGACAGGCTTTTATTTAAATGATTTAATGTGGTTAAAAACGGCAATTATTTGTAGCAATAAAATTGTTGAATCTGCATAACACTCCAGCATTAAACCGTTAATCATAATTTCCCTGAATCGGAAATAAAAAATTATTTTTTTGAAAGATATTTGTTAGACACCGACACAAAACAAATATCATGTTAGCCTTAGATTTCAGCGAAATATTATTGCGTAATACCGAATTTTTAAAACCTTTTGCCATCACATTAACACGCGATCAGGAACAGGCAAAAGATTTAATACAGGAAACATTGTACAGGGCATTGGCCAATAAAGAAAAATATAATGTTGGAACAAATATTAAAGCATGGTTATACACCATCATGCGAAATATTTTTATCAATAATTACCGCCGTCTCTCCAAACAACCAACAGTGTCCGACAGTAACGTAAATGAATTTTTTATTAATTCAAATCAAAACGTTGTTACAAATGATGCTATTGCAC
>DATAMD010000250.1:0-2390 GCA_036260755.1 Chitinophagaceae bacterium
TGTTTAAAGTTAACATCAACACCGATAAAAGTGTGGTAACCACAAACGGAAGAATTGTTGGTTTCAGCGACCGGATAAGTTCTTTATTAGTGCCGCAGGAATTTATGGATTGGGCAAATAAAAATTTTGCCAACACACAAAATACAAAACCATCAAGAGTGGTTATCAGAACCAAAGACCCCGGAAACCCTTTGCTGGCGCAGTATTTACGCGATAACGGATTAACTACTGATGCCGATAAAATACGTTTCTCCAAATACCGTCAAATAGTAAATGCCATTGTAAATGTTAGCTGGATTACCGGTGCGGTGATGTTATTGTTTGCGTTATTGGTGTTTACTTTATTTATACAATTAACCATTGCATCCTGCAAAGAAGAAATTCAATTGCTCATCACACTCGGCGCATCGCCCAAACAATTGCAACGATTTTTAATGAAACAATTTTTTCCTTCCAACATCATCATCATTTTTATTTCACTCATTGCCATAACTGCTTTGCAATTCGAAGTGCATCAATTGTTGCAGCAACAAAATATTTTTGTAAGCACACTTACTTCGGTTTATACTTTCGCAACAGCATTTATTATTTTATTGGTTTTATGGTTTGTTAATTACCAAACCATACACAAATACATTGCAGCGCAGGATAAATAGATTCCTGTAATTTTAATTCATGAAGCAGGTAAAAGCTAAATGGCAAAAGGTAAATGGCAGAAGACCATCTGTCATCCGCCATCTTCTTTCTGTCATCTTCTTCTTGTCATTTCTTTTCTGCCATCTGTCATCTTATTCTCAAAATTCCATTGCACCTATCGGTAACTGGCGCGAATTTTTAAATTATCAAAACACTATCGAAGTTGTAAAAGGCGATAAAATTTATTGTGCCACCAAAACAAATTTGTTTAGTGTTGATGCCAATAATGAAATTGAACGGTACGATAAAATAACCGGACTGAATGATATTGGTGTAAGTTGTATTGGATGGGATAATACAACGCAACAATTAGTTATTGTTTATAACAACAGTAATCTTGATGTGTTGAAACAAAGCAATGTTCAAAACATCAGCGATATAAAACGAAGCAATATCAGCGGCAATAAAAGTATTTACAATGTTTTTTGTTTAAATGGATTTGCTTATCTGTGCAGCGGACTGGGAATTATTGTTGCCGATCTTTCGAAGTTTGAAATTAAAGATACATGGATCATCGGCAGCAACGGCAATCAAATTAAAGTAAACGCATTTACAACCGATGGCAATTATTTTTATGCAGCAACCGATGAAGGGTTAAAACGTGCATCCATCAATTCAAACAACTTAGCCAATTTTAATAATTGGCTAAACCTCAGTGGCAGCAATGGTTTGAGTGCAGGTGCCGTAAAAAATATTTTATTCACGAATAATAAAATCATCACCCAAAAAAACGATTCGTTATTTGTGATGAATAATAATTCGTGGAATTTAATTTACGCCGATACTGCCTGGAAAATAATTAATGCAAATGCATCGGCAAATAATATTGCAGTTTGCCAAAATACAAATGCCGGTGCAAGCAGAGTGATTGAATTAGATGTTACCGGAAAAATAATTAAAACAATTTCGCAGGCAGGTATTATTTCTTTTCCGCAAAATGCGTTGATTGATAACAACACAATTTGGGTGGCAGATTTGTATGGCGGTTTATCAAATTTTTCTTCAACGGTTCAACAATTTATTCCAAACAGTCCGCCGGGCATTGCAACGGGCGACATGATTTTTAATCACGATACTTTAGTTGCAGCAGCCGGAACAGTTGATGCTGCATGGAATTATACTTACAACCGTAACGGCATTTATTTTTTTAATGCTGATGTTTGGAACTATAAAAATAATTTCAACACACCGGCATTAGATTCGGTTTTTGATTTTATTGCACTGGCCGCAGATCCAATAACATCAGGCATTTGGGCCGGTAGTTATGGTGGCGGATTGGTAAATTTTACAGGCAATCAAATTAAAATTTACAAACAAAATTATTTGCAATCTGCCATTGGCGATGCAACAAGTTATCGTGTCAGCGGATTGGCATTCGACAGAAATAATAATTTATGGATCGCTAATTATGGTGCAGCACAAAACTTAAAAGTGATAAAAAATGATGGCGCATGGAAATCGTTCGGCATTCCATTTTCATTAACCGAAAATGCAATTAGTCAAATTGTTGTTGATGATGCTAATCAATTATGGATGGTTAGTCCCAAAGGCAACGGTGTGATTTGTTACAACTACGGCAGCAGTATTGATGCAACGAACGATGATCAGTGGAAATATTTTCGAACAGGAATCGGTACCGGAAATTTACCAAGCAACAATGTGTATTGCTTGGCAAAAGATAAAAATAGTTTTAT
>DATAMD010000252.1:0-3467 GCA_036260755.1 Chitinophagaceae bacterium
GAAGCTGGAAGAGATTATAACACAACCGATATGAGCCGCATCAGAATGTACAACGAATATTTGCCACCTTACAAAGCAGCAGTTGAAGCAGGTGCAGGAAGTATCATGAGTTCGTTTAATGAAGTGGATGGTATTCCTGCAACAGCAAATAAATTTTTATTAACTGATGTATTGCGCAATCAATGGAAGTTTAAAGGGTTTGTTGTTACAGATTATACCGGCATTAATGAAATGACTGCACATGGCTTGGGCGATCTGCAAACTGTTTCTGCATTAGCTTTAAAAGCAGGTGTTGATATGGATATGGTGGGCGAAGGTTTTCTCACCACATTAAAAAAATCTTTGATCGATGGAAAAATTACCATCGATCAAATTAATAATGCTTGCAGATTAATTCTTGAAGCAAAATATAAATTAGGGTTGTTTGATGATCCGTATAAATATTGCGATGAAAAAAGAGCTGCCACAGAAATTTTTACCGATGCTAATTTAAAAGTAGCCCGTGAAGCTGCTGAACAAAGTTTTGTTTTATTGAAAAACAAAAACAATACACTTCCGTTGCAGAAAAATAAAACCATTGCAGTGGTTGGTCCGTTGGCTAACAGTAAAGAAAACATGGTTGGTACCTGGGCTGTTGCAACAGATTTTACAAAAGCAATTACCGTGTTGGATGGAATTAAGAATGCTGTTGCAGATAAAGCAAATGTGTTATATGCAAAAGGTTCTAATGTTGCTGAAGATGCAGCATTCGAAGACAGGGTAAATGTTTTTGGAAAAAATTTAAGCAGGGATACAAGGCCTGCAGATGTGATTATAAAAGAAGCATTGGATGTTGCAGCAAAAGCCGATGTAATTGTTGCTGCTGTTGGCGAAGTGGCAGAGATGAGCGGCGAATGTTCGAGCCGTTCTGATATAACCATTCCCGAAGTACAAAGAAATTTAGTGAGTGCATTATTAAAAACAGGAAAGCCTGTTGTGCTGGTTTTATTTACCGGCAGGCCATTGGCTATTAAATGGGAAAGCGAAAATGTTCCTGCTATCTTAACCGTATGGCATCCCGGAACCGAAGCAGGTAATGCCATTGCCGATGTGTTGTTTGGCGATGTAAACCCTTCGGGAAAATTATCTGCCACATGGCCACAGAACGTAGGCCAGGTGCCGCTTTACTACAATCATAAAAATACCGGACGGCCATTGAATGAAGGAAAATGGTTCGAAAAATTTCGTTCTAATTATTTAGATGTTTCAAACGATCCGTTGTATGCTTTTGGTTACGGATTAAGTTATACAACTTTTTCGTACAGCGATATTTCATTAAATAAATCAACCATTAAACCAAACGAAAAATTAGAAATAAAAGTTACCGTAACCAATACCGGGAATTATGATGGTGCCGAAACAGTGCAGTTATACATCCGCGATTTGGTGGCAAGCATCACACGTCCTGTAAAAGAATTAAAAGGGTTCGAAAAAATATTTTTAAAGAAAGGCGAAAGCAAAGAAGTTCATTTTACATTAACTGTTGATGATCTTAAATTCTATAACAACGATCTTAAATTTATTTACGAGCCCGGCACGTTCAATGTTTTTGTTGGTGGCAGCAGCGATAACACAAAAGAAAAAAGTTTTGAATTGATAAAATAAAAATCAATTTTATTTTATAGAAACCTGATAAACTATCCGCAAAAAACGGATAGTTTATTATTTTATAACTTCTCCGTTTCCTTCTCATTAATTAGCTTTACGAAAACTAATCGAAATGAGAAATATTATTGTTTGCATTCTTTCCATCATTACAATAACTGCGCAATCTCAAACATTAAAAGAATTAGAAGATAAAAGAATAAAATTGCCCAATGGCTGGAGTTTAACACCTGTTGGAAAAAGTATTGCGCTTGGCGATCTGCCTTTAAATATTGCAGTTAGTAAAAGCAAAAAATTAATTGCTGTTACCAACAACGGGCAAAGCGAACAAACCATTCAGTTAATCGATCCTGTAAAAGAAATTGAATTGGATAATATCGTCATTGCAAAAAGTTGGTACGGATTAAAATTTAGTGCCGACGAAAAATATTTGTATGCAAGTGGCGGCAACGATAATATGATTTTGAAATACGCCATCATCAACAATAAATTAAAAATTAACGACAGTATTATTTTGGGTAAACGCTGGCCCGAAAAAATTTCGCCTTCAGGAATTGAGATCGATGATGCCAAACAAATTCTTTACGTTGTTACCAAAGAAAATAATAGTTTGTATGTTGTTGATCTGAAAACAAAAAACATCACAAATAAAATTGCATTGGGCGCAGAAGCTTATTCCTGCCTGCTTTCAGCCGATAAAAAAATATTGTACATCAGTTTGTGGGGCGGCGATAAGGTTTTATTGTTTGATGTGAATGAAAATAAAATTGTAAATGAAATTGTTGTGGGCGATAATCCCAACGAAATGTATTTAACAAAAAACGGGAAATATTTATTTGTTGCCAACGCCAACGATAATTCTGTTTCGGTGATTGATATAACAAAACAAAAAGTAATTGAAACATTAAATGCGGCATTGTATCCAAATGCACCAAGCGGTTCTACCAGCAATGCTGTTGCATTGAGTGAAGATGAAAAAACTTTATACATCGCTAATGCAGATAATAATTGTTTAAGTGTTTTTGATGTAAGTGTTCCGGGAAAAAGTGTATCAAAAGGATTTATTCCGGTGGGATGGTATCCAACGAATGTAAAAGTTATTGGCATGAAAATTTTTGTAAGTAATGGAAAAGGATTTACTTCAAAAGCAAATCCAAAAGGACCGAGTCCGTACAATGCACGTCAGGCAGTTGTTTACCAGCAGGGCGATCCGCACCGGACACAGGATGTGCAATACATTGCCGGATTATTTACAGGTACTTTAAGCGTCATCAACGAACCGTCGGAAAAACAATTAAGCATTTATTCGCAGGCAGTTTATCATAACACGCCTTATTCAAAAAAAATAGAATTAAATGCTGCGGGTGAAAAAGGAAATCCCATTCCGATGAAAGTAGGCGATGCTTCGCCTATCAAACATGTGTTTTATATCATTAAAGAAAACAGAACTTTCGATCAGGTGTTAAGCGATGTAAAAGGCGGCAATGGCGATACGAGTTTATTATTATTTGGAAAAAAAATAACTCCAAATCTTCATGCGATTGCAGAAGATTTTGTGTTGCTCGATAATTTTTATTGCGATGCAGAAGTAAGTGCCGACGGGCACGAATGGAGTATGGGAGCTTATGCTACAGATTATTTGGAAAAAACATGGCCAACAAGTTATGGTGGTCGCGGCGGAAACTATGATGGCGAAGGATTACGCGCCATTGCCAATAATAAAAATGGTTATATCTGGGATAACTGCAAAAGAAATAATATTAGTTTCAGAACCTACGGCGAGTTTGCCGATCATGCTGCCAAACCAAGTATTCCTGTTTTAA
>DATAMD010000256.1:0-1876 GCA_036260755.1 Chitinophagaceae bacterium
CAATGATGGAAAAAGAAATTATTAAAAATATTTTTTTAATTGCTACGTCGCCATCCGAAAGTGCATGGGGTGTTGCAGTACATACGGCGCAACGATTAGCAATCGAAGCAGATGCTACATGGCTCGAACACAGGCCCGATGCAGGTTCTAAAGGATTAAAAGCTGCACGTGCCATCGGAATGTTAACGTACCGGAACTATGGCATCTATCAGGAAAAACAAACCGATCCCGATCCCGAAAAGATAGATGATTTCCGCGTTTCATCTTATATTATTTATCAGGGCGATAAATTGGTAAAACGTTTTAATGCGTACAGTTATTGGTTATTAACGAAGGCAATGGATAGCCATCATCTTGGCCGGAAACGTGGCGGCGATTTAATTAAAGCATTAGAATCAATTATACAACCAACATTTATTATCGGCATTCACAGCGATATTCTTTGCCCGTTGGACGAGCAACGTTTTATGGTACAACACATGCCCAATGCCACTTTGGTGGAAATAGATTCGGCGTACGGCCACGATGGTTTTATTATCGAAACAAAACAAATTACCGAACATTTAAGTGTGTGGTTGAAAAAAATAAGTAAATAAAAGTTGTATGCACAGCTTCTTTAAACAAATTCTCGAATATCTCTACATCAAAAAAAGAGATGCCAATGTTGAAAGAAATCAATACACAAAGTATATGCACGGCATGAACCGCATTTCTATTTTTTTATTTTTAATTGCACTGCTGATAATACTTTTTAAATTGCTGATACTTCCCTTAATTAAAAAATAATTTTTTTGTAGCAAGCACCAAACCCTTGTGCAGCTTTGGTTGCGTCGCACACTTGTACTAAAAAATAGCTATCAGCTATTGGCTATTAGCTAATAGCTGCAACAATACTTTTCGCAGCATTAAAAGAGGCATGACCGCCGGCAGATAAAATATTTTTCAAATCAGCATAATCTTTTTGCAATTGTTGCCGGCGTTCTTTGTTACTCAACAACTCATTTAATTCTGCAATCAAATTTTTTGTGGTGAGGTCGGTTTGAATTAATTCTTTCACCACCAATTTATCCATTATCAAATTAACCAACGAAATAAATTTCACATTTACCAAACGTTTGCCAATTTCATAACTCAATGTTCCGGCTTTATAACAAACTACTTCGGGTACTGCAAACAAAGCAGTTTCTAAAGTTGCCGTTCCGCTGGTAACCAATGCTGCATTGCTTTTCATCAATAAATTATAAGTATCGTTTTTTACCGAAGAAATGTTACCCCCAATCCCTGAAGGGGAGTTGAAAAATTCTTCGTAGAAACTATCTTCCAATCCCGGCGACTTTGCAACTATAAATTTGTATTCAGGAAATGATTTTGCAACACTCAACATTATGGGTAGCTTCTTTGCTATTTCTTGTTTGCGGCTTCCCGGCAACAATGCAATAATTTTTTCATCTCCCAACTCCCGACTCCCGACTTCTGACTTCCGACTTTCTTCAACAATTTCCACCAGCGGATGCCCAACATATTCAACATCCCAATTCCATTTATTTTTAAAATAGTCTTTTTCGAAAGGAAGTATCACCAGCATTTTATCGATATCGCGTTTCATTTTTTTAACACGATTTTCTTTCCATGCCCAAACCTGCGGCGAAATATAATACACAATTTTAAAATTGTTTTGTTTGCCCCATTCGGCGATGCGCAAATTAAATCCGGGATAGTCTATCAGCACAATAATATCCGGATTAAACGACAGAATATCTTCTTTACAAAATTTAATATTGTTTAAAATGGTTGGTAAATTTTTTATCACTTCCACAAATCCCATAAATGCCAGTTCTCTGTAATGCTTTACCAGCGTGGATCCTGCGGCTTGCAT
>DATAMD010000259.1:0-1537 GCA_036260755.1 Chitinophagaceae bacterium
TTTAATTTAAAATTTTCTTCATGAAATTCTACGGGCGTTTTTGTAATGATGGTTGCTAATTTTTTACTTAGGATAGCAGATTCTTTTCCCGCCCTCACTTTTTCGCCAAGCGAACCTTTTATAGTATCTGCATTTGCTAAAACATTTTCAAGTGTGCCATATTCTTTCAACAATTTTGCTGCGGTTTTTTCGCCCACGCCGGGAATGCCGGGAATATTATCTACGGCATCGCCCATCAATCCTAAAATATCAACTACCTGATCAACTCTATCGATATTCCATTTTTCACAAACTTCTTTCGGCCCCATGATTTCAACATCCCCGCCCTGATAAGCCGGCTTATAAATATTAATTCCGTCGCGAACTAATTGGCCATAATCTTTATCAGGTGTAACCATAAAAACTTCGTAACCGGCATCGTGTGCTTCCCATGCCAGTGTTCCAATCACATCATCTGCTTCATATCCTTCAACGCCTATCACGGGAATATTAAAACCCTCAATAATTTTTTTTTATATCGGGGATTGATGCCAATAAATCTTCAGGAGCTTCTTGCCGGTTGGCTTTATAATCTGCAAAATCTGTATGCCTTTCGGTTGGTCCCGATACATCAAAACAAACAGCAAGATGCGTTGGTTTTTCTTTATTTATCAATTCAAACAAAGTATTGGTAAAACCAAATTGCGCATTGGTATTTTTTCCTTTTGAAGTAATTCGCGGATTTCGGATCAGCGCATAATAGGCACGAAATATCAAAGCAAAAGCGTCCAGTAAAAATAATTTTTTCTGCATTGAGCTAAGATAGCTAAAAGAATGATTTTCGCTTGTTGATTTTGATGGACTAACATCCGTCATGTTTATAAAAATCAATCTGTAATATTTTTGCAATAATATTTAAAGCAAAATTTGATGAATAAAATTATTTATAAGGAACAATTATCGAAAGATGTTTTTTTGATGAGAATTGATGCTCCGTTAATTGCAGAAGAAAGACAGCCTGGACAATTTATTATTTTGCAAACGGATGATGATTATGGCGAAAGAATTCCCTTAACAATTGCCGATGCTGATGTTGAAGAAGGAAGCATCACAATAATTTTTCAGGTGGTTGGCAAAACAACAATGGCGCTTTCGTTGATGAATATTGGAGATTATTTACCTGCATTTGTTGGCCCGCTTGGGAAACCAACGCATATCAAAAACTTTGGTCACGTTGTTTGTGTAGCCGGCGGTATTGGCGTTGCACCCATGTATCCTATTGCACAGGCATTAAAAAAAATCGGCAATCAAGTAACAATTATTATTGGAGCAAGAACAAAAGAATTATTGATCCTGGAAAATAAAATGAGAAGCATTGCCGACGAATTAATTATTTGTACCGATGACGGTTCGTATGGAAGAAAATGTTTAGTAACCGAACCGCTTAAAGAACTATGCGAAAGCACAAAAAAACCGGATATGGTTATTGCAATTGGCCCGCCGGTTATGATGAAATTTTGTTCGTTAACAACAAAGCCTTACAATGTTTTTACGCAAG
>DATAMD010000263.1:0-1667 GCA_036260755.1 Chitinophagaceae bacterium
TCTGACACGCAAAAATCCGGTTAAACACAGAAAATTTTGATCAAACCTGAATGCTTTTCCTGTAACTGCCAGCAATCTTATTATCCTAAATCTGCGGCTTAGGTGCTCTACCGTGAGACATTCCGGAATCCGGAAAAAAGAGTGTTTCACGCAGAGCCGCAGAGCCCGCAGAGGAAGAAACAGTTGAGTAATAAAAACTCATCTGTTTCTTTTCCTAACACTACACTTTCTTGCTCAAACAAAATATTTTGTGTAAAGTTTTATGTGTTATAGTTAGATATGTAAAACAATTAGATGAGAGGGTTATTTGAGCACTATAGAAAACAGAAGAACATGTTTAATTCACACGCGTAAAAATTATATGCCATAATTTTGTATTGCTAGGAAAGAAGAAAAAATGACCATAATAGATAAAGATTTCATAATGAATAAAAAAATTTTATCATGGTTTAATTAAAGTAAATTACAATAATCAGGAGTTATTGACAATGCGGTAGAAAGAAGAACCCATACAGTTTAAATTAGCAACGGTATTGCTCATACAGGCTTCCGTTCAATTCCGAATAAATATATCGGAACTTACAGCAATTCAATCGGAAATGAACCGGGACCTTTTTGTTTTTTTAATCAGAGGCATTTTCCGATTGAATACTCTGTGTTATATGCAGTTAATTCCGCTATGTTAGGTGTCAGCACGGATGCTGGCATGGCTTTTATATTTTCTTCCCAATATAAAATACATACCCATAATAATCTTTATATTTATCATAAAGTAAGGCATGATGTTTTTCGTATTTTATAAATTCTTCGGCTGATTTATTACCTTTGTATTTATCCAAAAATGCTTTCTGTGCTGTTATTCCTGGTTTAAAGAAATTTTTAGTCCAGCAAACCTCAGGCAATACGAATGCTGCCATAACAACATAGCCTGCTTTTTGCATTTGAGCAATTTTATTTGGAATGGTGTCTATTTCAGGATATGCTTCATTCCAAAAATCAAATATTTCTTTTGGCCGTTCCTCTGTTAACCATGTTGCTTCAGTAACAGCAACATAGCCACCTTTTTTCAAAAACTTATTCCAGTTGTTCATGCCTTTTTCAAAACCAATATTATATATTGCTCCTTCACTCCAAATAAGGTCTAATTCATTTAATTGAAAATCAAGTTTATCCATTGAACCAACAACACCTTTAACTCTGCTATGAAGATTCAATTTTTGTGCGTTGTCATTTAGTTTGTCGATAAAACCAGGGAACAAATCAATGCCTGTAATATTCCCTGAAGTGTTTTGAGCCAAAACTATAGTTTGACCTCCAGTACCACAACCAAAATCAACAATTTTTGATTTTTCGTGTATATTATCAATAAAGCTCAATGCTTTTATTGTTGCTTCCTGGCTTCCTGGACCTTGACGATCCATACTGGAAAAATATTCGCAAATTAATGCGATATCAAAATCGTGGATATTATGCACTTCATTGCTCATTTTGTGTTCCTCCAAGAAATTCATAATGTATAGTTTATTATTTTATACAATATAATTTTATAGTGACATGGATGTTATCGTTATAATTCTCTTTTAAATATCAGGAATTAATGGCAGATAACGGCTGTACCCACCGGTCGCAGTTACAGGAGGGTTATCATGACGAACACTCGTCAGGAA
>DATAMD010000265.1:0-1796 GCA_036260755.1 Chitinophagaceae bacterium
GTTGCGATGCTGTTGGTGCACCTGTACCCGCCGAATTGTTTTTTGAACAGGCAACAAATAAAACTGATGCCGTAAATGCCGTGATGGCAATGCTTAATGCGTGTTGTTTGATTTTCATAATTATAAATGTTTAGCGTAACATTTTTATCATGCGGATATTTATTTTATTTTTCTATACATTGGCATACGAGCAATAGATACAAAAAGTCGTCCGGCGTGTACTAAGGGTTTGTTAAAGGATGAAAATATTTTTTTAACAGAACAACACAATCAAAATTTAAAGCAGATATTAAAAAAGAACCCTGATAGAAATCAGGGCTGTAACTAAAACTAACTGATTATAAGAAAACTATTCGAATAAGGTCCAAAAACGTTAGGTTTAAATATTTTAGGCTTATCCAGATTCAGTTTTGTTAATTGCAAATTGCAAATAAATTTTCGGCAATTCTTAAAAGCGGGATTAGAATCTGATTAGAAAATAATACCGCGTTCACGAAAGAAAAATAGTTTTATCATTTTTTGATGATATAAATAAATTGTTGAATGAAGAATAGAATTAACAGGTTCGGGCAAACGCATGAAGCCGCAACACAACGCATGTTACTGCGGATAAAAAGTGCAACAAAAACTATGTAAATATTTTAAACCTTTCGAAACACTCTCTGGTAAGGCTTTCGCGATCGTCGGGGTGAGCAATATCAATTAATAATTTTGCACGCTGCCTTAAATTTTTTCCAAACAAATAAGCTACACCATATTCGGTTATAACATAGTGAACATGGCCGCGTGTTGTTACCACGCCGCCGCCCTGTTTTAAATGCGGAACAATTCTCGGAATGCCTTTCGATGTGCGGCTGGTTAACGCAATCATTGGTTTTCCGCCATCGCTTAATGCAGCGCCACGCATAAAATCCATTTGCCCGCCAATACCGCTGTATTGATATTTACCGATACTGTCGGCACAAACCTGCCCGGTTAAATCAACTTCAATAGCACTGTTAATGGCCACTACTTTCGGGTTACGCCTAATAACATGCGGATCGTTCACATAATCAATATCCAAAAAAACAAATGCAGGATTATCGTTCACATAGTCGTATAATTTTTTTGTTCCGATTGCAAAACTTGTAACCGATTTATTGGGATGGATTCTTTTCTTGCTGTTATTGATAATATCTTTTTCGAAAAGATCAATGATCCCGTCGCTGCACATTTCGGTATGAATTCCCATATCCTTGTGATTATGCAATGATTTTAATACTGCATCTGGAATAATACCAACACCCATTTGTAAAGTGCTTCCGTCATCAATCAGTTCTGCCACATGTTTACCTATTTTAATTTCGGCATCGCCTGCTTTTATACCGTAATCTACCTGTGTCAATTCTTCATCGTGCCAAACCATGCTTGCAAAACGATCGGTATGTATCATGCCGTCGCCATGTGTTCGCGGCATCTGCGGGTTAACCTGTGCAATAATATATTTTGCATTGTTTACAGCCGAACGTGCAATATCAACCGATACGCCCAGGCTGCAATAACCATGTGCATCGGGTGGCGACACCTGCACAATGGCAACATCCAATGCCATAATTTTTTTATTGAAAAGATCGGGTATCTCACTTAAAAAAACCGGAATAAAATCGGCCCTTCCTTCATTAACTGCTTCACGGATAGGCGCCGAAATTAAAATAGGTAAACATGTGGCAGAACTGATTGATGACGGAAGCACTTTACAAATGGGTGTTGGTATTATTCCAGATGCAGTATTAAAATCATTGCATAATCACAAGGAT
>DATAMD010000275.1:0-1614 GCA_036260755.1 Chitinophagaceae bacterium
CATGTCATCGCCTGTTGCGTCGCACTCTTCAACGTTCGGAACTTCAGTGGAAAAATTAAACCACAAAGGCACAAAGTCACGAAGGAACACTAAGAAAACTTTGTGCCTTAGTGCCTTTGTGGTTCAAAGAAAAAGTTCAGCAATGTACTAATCGTACAAGAGTGCGACGCAACAGGCGATGCCATAAAAATCAAAAGCTCGTAACAAAAATTATTTCACTACACCAACCGACCCGCTTTCGGTAGGTATTAATTCAAAAATAAATTGCGGTTTAATTCCATCTTCACTGCGGTGCGAAACATATAAAATTGTTGTGTTGCTTTCGGCAGCAATTTTATTTATTAATGCCGTTACCATAGCTGTGTTGTGATCGTCTAAACCAAATGCGGGTTCGTCCAAAATCAATAACGGCGGGTGTTTTACCATGGCTCTTGCAATTAATGCTTTGCGTTGCAGTCCGAGTGAGAGCTCGCAAAACGCAACATTTTTTAAATGCTGCATTTCTATTAATTGTAACCACTCGTTGGCTAAACGCAATTCCATTTCGGTGGGAATAATATATAAACCGATTGAATCGTAAAAACCCGAAACAATCATTTCCTGCAACGTGTGGCGTGTGCTGAATAAATCTGTCATCGCCGGAGTTACATAACCTATTTTTTGTTTTATTTCCCAAACAGTTTCGCCGCTTCCTTTTCGTTTGCCAAACAATTCAAAATCTTTCCCGTAACCTTTTACATTGTCGCCGGTTATCATGGTCAACAAAGTTGTTTTGCCCGAACCGTTTGGACCAACCAATTGCCAGAACTCATTTTTGTTGATGGTCCAGTTTATATTTTTTACAATAATTTTTTCATCATACTGCACCGTTACATTTTTAAATTCAACCAATGTTTTGCTTTCAATTAAATATTGTTGAATTGGCGGCGGAACTTTTTTAGAAAGTGTTATTGAATTATCTTTTTGATGTTGATTGATATAAGTTTTAATATCATCAATCAAAATTATTTTATTATTTTCTGCTAACTCAACGGCATTATTGATGAAAGGAAGCAAATCGTTTTTTCGGTTAATTAATTGAATGAGTAAAGTGTGTTCTGCAATTTCGCTGAGCTGTAGTTTTAAAGATTGCTGCGATGCTTTATCTAAATTATCGAACGGATTATCTAAAATAATATAATCGGGCTGTTGCGCTAAAACATAAGCCAGCAAAGCTTTTTCCTGCTCACCACTCGATAATGATTTTAATTGGCGATGAATATTTTTTGTTAGTTCCGAATAATCGCGGCGTGATTCTTCTTCAATCAATTCGTTCAATAAAACAGGAGAGAACAAAACACCTTTTAAATGATTAAATGCGGCAAATGGTTCTGCTGCTTTACCGTTTAAAATTTGTTGCGCAAAGAAATTTGTATCGGAATTGTTTGATAAAAAAACTGCCCAATGCTTATTGTTCATTACACGAATTTCTACGAATTACACGAATTAGCGAAAATATGAAAAAGTAATTCGTGTAATTCGATCTAATTCGTGTAATTATTTATCTGTTCATCAGCCATTCTTTAAAATCGGAAAAGTGCGACATCATCAAAATACTTTTTTTCTCGGCCGATA
>DATAMD010000279.1:0-3545 GCA_036260755.1 Chitinophagaceae bacterium
TTGCAAAAGGTATCCTTGGTGTATTGCCCAGTACTCCACCCAATACATTCTTCCCAAAAACAAACATGGGAGCAGCGGCACCGTGATCTGTTCCGCCACTGGCATTACTTTTTATCCTTCTTCCAAATTCAGAAAATGTCATTCCAACAACTCTGTTATCTGCACCTAATTGTTTAAGATCATCCTGAAAAGCAGTGATTGCATCACTAACATTACTCAGCAGATGCGCATGTGTTCCGGTAGTTGTATCACCGGTGTTTACCTGATTGGCATGTGTATCAAAACTGCCGTAGCTAACCATGTATATCTTTGTTTTTAATCCGCCTCCAATTAACCTTGCAACAATTTTTAATTGATCGGCCAGATAATTATTGGAAGGATAGGTAACTTGTTTGGTAACTTTTGCAGCTGCATCTTTAACTACCGAATCGTATTGTTGTGTTTGTTGATTTACGATGCGGATAAACGACAATTCTTTTCCCGCAGGTGTATCCGGAACAGCACTGATGCTGCCATTGATCAAAGAATAAAAATTGCTGGTACTGCTGATGCTCATACCCATGTTAATGCTTGGCCCCTGGCATGTAAAAGAAGTAAGGGAACCAATTTGTATGGCCAGTGGATCGGGCATAGAAGCATTTGGATAACCATTGGGAAAATTTGGAAACTCGGCATCCAAATATCTTCCGGCCCAACCGGTATTGAGTATTTGTGTGCTGTCAGATCCGCTCATCCAAATATCTGTAGCCCTGAAATGTGAGAAGTTTGGCTGAGCGTATCCAACAGATTGTACAATCTTCAGCATCCCCTCATTACTCAATTTTTGCAAACCTGTCATTGCCGGATTTAATCCGATCTTTTGCGTTCCGGAAAGAGATAGCACTTTATTTTCAGGTATATAAATATTTGGCCTCGCATTCGCATACTCCGAAAAATATTCTAACGGAATTACCGTGTTTAAACCATCGTTGCCACCCTGTAATTGCACCAATACCAAAACATGATCGTTGCTTAACGATGGGGCCAGCAGGCGATTCATCATCTTATCTGCACCAAATGCTTTGTATGTAAACCCGTTGATAAGCGATGGCATTACAACACCCGCCTGAATTGCTTTTTGTATAAATTCTTTTCTCTTCATAAAAAAATTTTAGCAAAGCTGATACTCTGAAAGGTTCATAAAATATTTGTACAGGGCCTGCAATCTTGTTTTTACAATATTGGCATTCACCGTATCTGCGGGATTGGTAATATACGTATTCCATGCAACTGTCCAGTAAGCATCTGTAACCTGCCCGCCTAATAAAATATCTTTTTTTATCTGTGCTTTAAAATCAACAGCCAAATCAATTTTGAATAATAAATTCAACGAATCATCAATTAATAAATTAGGATCGCCGGGTGACGGAAGTGTTTTTGCAAAAGCAATTCCATCAATCATTATTTTATTTGCATTAGCCGAATACCCGCTTATTACCATTACATCAGAAAACTGATTTCTTTTGGGAAGTGTATCGCTGTTTATCCAGAGTTCGTAGAATTGCGGTATCTGGTAATACGCTTTCCAGCCGCTAACATCGGGCGGATCGCCGATATCCTGATCCAGATTAATCATCCAGTAAAGAAAGTAATTCCACATGGCATAATCGGCTGCATAATCTGTTGATGCTGGAAAAACAACACTATATTCTCTGCATAATCCAATTATCAAATCAACCGGGCTTTTTATCTGGCAGCCGATATTTAAACTGTCGAAAAAATGTTCGCTTTTCAATAAGGCCGATAATACCGGTTTGAGTTCATAATTATTTGTTCTGAAAATATTGGCCAGCGGCACAATAATATTTGTTTCGATGGTAGGCGTAATATCATAATAAACAAACCATCGGTATAAACAACGGCAGATATATTTTGCTGATTCCTGCGTACTGAATATCATGTTTAGCAGATCATCAATTTCCGTGCTTCCTGCTGTTGCATCCGATCTTCCTGTAATTACTGTATTATTATAAAATGCAGAAAATTGCTTATTTGTTTTATCGTGGCGTGTTGCAGAAAATGATGAACTGATGGTGGCTGCATTATTTGTCCAGCCCGTTAAAACTTTTGCAGCCGCTTTTACATCTGCTTCTGTATATAAAGAATCGGGGCCTTTACCGCAACAAAATAATTCCTGCAATTCTCTTCCATAGTTTTCATCGGGAGCAGAGGCTGTGTTATATTGTCCGTTTAAAAACACAAGCATGGCAGGATCAACAGTTATCTCTTTGGTTAAAGTTTTAAAATTACCCAGCGCATATTGGCGTAATAGTGCATGATGTTTATAAACAAATAGGGCGTTGGAAATTGTTGCTGTTTGAATTGAAAAATGATTGTGCAGGAACAAAGTCATTTTTTCACTGATGCTCCTGCCCTGATTAATCATTAAACCTATCCACCATTTTTTAAACGAATAAATCCTCCTCGAATTAATCGCTCCATCCGAATTAGGATCATTGACCCATGTTGTACCGGCTGCAATATTTGTATCCGGATTGGTTAATGCACCCGTTGTATTATAATCTTTTACCGGAGGAGCTGGAGCAGCCTGATTGATGGTAAGTAATTCATCTATGGCTTGCGAAACTGTTTTTGCCATAAAATAATCAACATCCGATTTCTTTGCACCAAACATAGTACGTTTTAAAAGATGCGTTATTTCTTTCTTGGTCCATTGTCCCTGATATGGTTGTAAAGTAGATGTTGGTGAGGGCATTGGAAACTATTTAGGTTTTTTTGTAAAAAAAAAATTCATTTAAGGTCGATATAAAAGTTTTTTACCGCAGATACCCCGACCCTTTTATTTGTTGCCTGTTTAATGAAATATGTTTCTGTATTTTATACGCAAAGATTTTGCTGCAGAAATTGTATTATGCTAAAGTTCAATTGTACAAATTACAGTAAAACCATTAGAAGCAAAATACAAAGTTTATACGAAAAACAAAGCACTTAACAAAAAAATTATACCGGATCAACATCTGGTAAGATGGTTACACTGCGATAATTTTTATTGCTTTGAATGATGATGATCTGCTGATGAATTTCTTTTTTGCAATGATTAATTAATGCCGCATCTTTTGGCAATTTTACTAAAATTTCCCAAATATATTGATTGCGGATACGGTCAACCACCGGTTGTGCCGGCCCGTTAAGATAGCTGCTGTAATTGGGTTTCAGCCCATGCATCATGATGTTGGCAGCTTCTTC
The DNA here is from genome assembly GCA_036260755.1 of Chitinophagaceae bacterium. GTDB lineage: Bacteria > Bacteroidota > Bacteroidia > Chitinophagales > Chitinophagaceae > CAIQDX01. The sequence continues at coordinate 3,247 of DATAMD010000279.1, forward strand.
GGCAATATGTTTTTCTTTATGTTTAAAAATAATTTTAATCAGGCGTGTGAATGGCGGATACTGATATGCTTTGCGGCTTTCGAGCTCAAACAAAAACATTTTTTTATAATCATGTTCTTTTACAAACTGCAAAACAGGATGGTGCATATTGCTTACTTGTACAAGCACATTTCCTTTAATGTCGCGGCGGCCTGCACGTCCGCTTACCTGTTCCATTAACTGAAATGCTCTTTCATTCACACGAAAATCTGTGAAGTTTAAAATGCCATCAGCATCAATAATACCAACGAGATTCACGG
>DATAMD010000284.1:0-6082 GCA_036260755.1 Chitinophagaceae bacterium
CCTGAACAGCTTTTTGTAATTCTTTTGTAAGTACAATTAACGGCGATCCGTCTTTTGTCCAAATAGTTTTATATGCCTCTGCTGATTTTGGTGCACGAAACGGGACAATGATTCCTCTAACCAATAATGCTCTTGCTAAAAAAGGGATATCAATCACTTTTTCATCCATCAAAAACTCATTCAAATAAATTCTAACATCTTTAACTGATGTAGAGTTAGGCGAACCCAGATTCATTAATAATATTCCTTTCTTAACTTTTTTTGGCATAGTGGTTGCTTAGTTTGCAAATGTAATCAACAAGAATGTTTCAGAAAGATTGATTGTCATCAAACTGTCGGAAAATAAAATAAAATATTTGTTGAAGATTGAATGATTAATAAAAAATGATAATTCAATTTTAAAGATGACAGATAAATGACACGCAAATGATAGAAATCATCTTTTTGTGGAATCTCTGAAAGATACATTTGCGTTAGAATTTTGAAAAGCAGAAAGTAATGCACTTAAATCAATTTTTTGTTATAGGAATCAACTACAAAAAAACTGATGCAACCATCAGAGGCCAGTTTGCCGTTAATGCCGATCAATATAATTCCATTCTTCAAAAAGCAGATGATGCTGGCATCAACGAAATATTTGTTTTAAGTACCTGCAACCGCACTGAAGTGTATGCACTTGCACCCGACGCCGGTGTTTTAATTAATTTGCTTTGCAGCGAAACAACAGGCACTGCCGATACTTTTAAAGAGCTCTGTTATATAAAACACGGACAAGAAGCTGTTGAACATATTTTTTCTGTTGGTGCAGGATTAGATTCTCAGATTTTAGGCGATTACGAAATTGTTGGTCAAATGAAACTGGCTGTAAAATTTTCGAGAGAAAAAGGTTTCATCGGCACATTTACCGAAAGATTATTTAATACCGTTTTACAATCGTCAAAAGAAATTAAAAATAAAACTGCATTAAGCGGCGGAACTGTTTCTGTTGCCTTTGCCGCTATTCAATTTTTAAAAGAAAATATTTTTGATTTTTCCGATAAAAAAATTGTGTTGCTGGGTACCGGAAAAATAGGAAAAAATACCTGCAAGAATTTAGTTGATTATTTACACACAACCAATATCACTTTAATTAACCGCACCGAAGAAAAAGCAATTGAATTAGCAACAGAATTAAAATTAAAAACGGCTTCGATGGATGATTTAGATGCGCAGGTTGCAGCAGCCGATATTATCATCGTTGCTACCAATGCCGAAGAAGCTATTATTAAAAAAGAGTCGCTCATCAACAGCAATCCAAAAATTTTTATCGATTTGTCTATTCCCAATAATATCGAAACTTCTGTTAAAGAATTAAATCATATTATTCTGGCAAATGTGGATGATCTTTCGAAGATCAACGATGCAACTTTGCAAAAACGAATTGATGAAGTGCCGCAGGCAAAAGCAATCATCAGAAAATTTATGGGCGAATTTTACGAATGGAATTGTTTGCGCAAATATGCTCCGGTTTTACGGGCATTGAAAGAAAAACTGCACAATATACATACCTGCAATTTATTTTTATCGGTATTTGAATATGATGAAATACCACAACCCGATTCCGACTATATTCAAAAAGTAGTAAACAACATGGCCATTCAAATGCGCCGCCAGCATACTCCCGGCTGCAATTATATTCAGGCTATAAATGATTACATTGCACAACCTGTGTTAGCTTAATCAGATTTCATGAAAAAAATTTTACGCATTGGTACACGCGACAGCCAGTTAGCTGTTTGGCAAGCCACATTGGTGCAACAATTATTGCAGGAAAAAAATATTGCAAGCGAATTAGTGCACATGAAAAGTGATGGCGATATTGATCTTGTTACACCCTTGTACGAAATTGGCGTGCAGGGTGTATTTACGAAAACTTTAGACGCAGCATTATTAAGTAATAAATTTGATATCGCTGTTCATTCGATGAAAGATGTACCAACACAATTGGCCAAAGGAATTGTGCAGGCTGCAATTTTACAGCGAGCTTCTTATAAAGATATTTTTGTTTTTAACAATGATATTTCTTTTTTGGAAGATTGTAAATCGGATGCAACAATAGCAACAAGCAGCATTCGCCGAAAAGCACAATGGTTAAATCGTTATCCAAATCATAAGATCGAAAATTTACGCGGTAATGTAAATACACGTTTGCGAAAAGTAAACGAGAGCAATTGGAACGGCGCCATCTTTGCGGCTGCAGGTGTGGAAAGAATTAATCTTCGCCCCGAAAATTCTGTTGAATTAGATTGGATGTTACCTGCTCCTGCACAAGGTGCTATCATGATCGTTTGCAGAGAAAATGATAAAACATCAAAGGAAATTTGTGATTTGCTGAATGATGCCGCCACTGCATTGTGCACAAAAATTGAAAGAGATTTTTTACGAACTTTATTAGGCGGATGTTCAACACCCATCAGCGCTTTGGCCGAAATAAGAAATGACCACATTCATTTTCACGGAAACATTTTTTCTTTGGATGGAAAAGAAAAAGCAGAGATCGAAAAAACTGTTGCTGTTATACACGCCAATTATTTAGGCATTGATGCAGGCAAAGAATTATTAAATAACGGCGGCAAAAAAATTGCCGAAAAAATTCGAAATGCCGGAATATAAATTTCAAATATTGTGTACTAAGCTGCTTGATGAAATAACCATTCACAAAGCCGCTGCTCAGTCCATTAATATTGACATCGTTTCTTTTATCGAGATCGAAAAAATTAATTCGCCCGAGCTTATTCAAAAAATACAATCACTTCAATCAAAAAAAATAACGGTTGTTTTTACCAGTGTTAATTCGGTTGAATCTGTTTCAAAACATCTTACCGAAAAACCCGACTGGAAAATATTTTCAATCGGCGGCGCTACCAAAGAAAAGGTGTTGAAATTTTTTGATGAGAAATCTATTTTGGCAACAGCAAAAAATGCAACGGCATTATCAGAAAAAATTATTGCACATAAATCAATTAAAGAGCTAACATTTTTTTGCGGCGATCAGCGGTTAAACGAGTTGCCCGAAACATTGTTCAATTACGGAATTAATGTAAATGAAATAGTTGTTTATAAAAATATTTTACGGCCTGTTGCAATCGAAAAAGATTATGACGCGGTTGTATTTTTTAGTCCGAGTGCAGTAAACAGTTTTTTCTCTTTAAATACTTTGCCCATCAACACCGTTATTTTTTCGATCGGAAAAACAACAACTGCAACTATTCAATCGTATTGCAGTAATATGGTAATCACAAGCGAGTGGCCGGGCAAAGAACAAATGATAGAAAGAATAATTGGTTATTTTAATTCAAATAAAATATCAGCATGAGTAACATAAAGAATGATTTGTTGATAAGAACATTGCGCGGCGAAGAAACAGAACGCATACCTGTTTGGATGATGCGACAAGCAGGAAGATATTTGCCCGAATATTTAGTGTTAAGAGAAAAATATGATTTTTTTACCCGTTGCCAAACGCCCGAATTAGCTGCTGCCATTACATTACAGCCGGTTGATATTGTTGGCGTGGATGCCGCCATTTTATTTTCGGATATTTTAGTTGTGCCTCAGGCAATGGGATTGGAAGTACAATTAATTGAAAGCCGCGGGCCTGTTTTACCCGATCCGGTTAAAACAGTAAAAGATTTAATTCGTATTCGTGTACCGAATGTTGATGAAACATTGGGTTATGTTTTTGATGCTATAAAATTAATTAAGCAACAATTAAATGGCCGTGTTCCATTGATTGGTTTTGCCGGTGCGCCATGGACAATTTTATGTTATATGGTTCAGGGAAAAGGCTCCAAAACTTTTGATGAGGCAAAAACATTTTGTTTCACGCAACCCGAACTGGCACATCAGTTATTACAAATGATAACCGATACAACTATTGCCTATTTAAAAGGGCAAGTTGCAGCAGGTGCCGATACAGTTCAAATATTTGATAGCTGGGGTGGATTATTGGGTCCTGATGATTTTGGAAATATTTCGTTGCAATATATCCGTCAGATTGTTGCTGCATTAAAAGATGATGTACTCGTAATTATTTTTGCAAAAGGCGCATGGCACAGTTTAGATTCAATGGCGGCAACGGGTGCAGCAGGGTTGGGAATTGATTGGTGCATTAAACCGCAAGTGGCACGACAATTATCAGGAAATAATATTACGCTTCAGGGTAATTTTGATCCGGCGAAATTATTATCACCCATTCCTGTAATTAAAAAAGAAGTGAAACAAATGTTGCAGGCTTTTGGAAAAGGAAGATACATTGCTAATTTGGGACATGGTATTTTACCAAATGTTCCGGTAGATCATGCAAGAGCATTTGTTGATACGGTGAAAGAGGAAAGTAGTAAGTTATAAGTTTTAAGTGTTGAGTTGAGAACAAAAAGTTGAAGAGTGCGACGCAACAAAAGCTAAATAGAATTTCGAAAGTTGGTAACAAAAAAATTATAAAATGTTTTTACAAAGAAGAAATAGAATTTTAAGAACCAATGCTTCCATCAGAAGTTTGGTTGCAGAAAATATTTTAACTCCAAATGATTTTATTGCACCATTATTTATTGATGAAGGATCAAATGTGGCATACGAAATTCCATCGATGCCAAATTATTTTCGTTACTCGATCGACTTAACAATTAAAGAAGTAAAACTGTTGTGGAGTTTAGGAATTAAATCTGTTTTATTATTTGTAAAAGCAAAAGACGAAACAAAAGATAACACCGGAAAAGAAGCATGGAACCCCGATGGTTTAATGCAACGCACCATTAAAGCAATAAAAGATGCAGTACCCGAAATGCTTGTTATGACTGATGTTGCGCTGGATCCATATTCTATTTATGGTCATGATGGAATTGTAAAAGATGGCGAAATTGTAAATGATGAAACCGTTGAAGCATTGGTAAAAATGAGTGTTAGTCATGCACAGGCCGGAGCCGATTTTGTTGCACCAAGCGATATGATGGATGGAAGAATTGCCGCTATTCGTGAAGCATTGGAACAAAATAATTTTATCAAAGTTGGCATCATGAGTTACAGTGCAAAGTATGCATCATGTTTTTACGGGCCATTTAGAGATGCATTAGATTCTGCACCGGGATTTGGCGATAAAAAAACATATCAGATGGATTATGCCAATCGTAAAGAAGCTATTAAAGAAACATTGATGGATGTTGAAGAAGGTGCCGATATTGTAATGGTAAAACCTGCTATGGCTTATTTGGATATTATTCGAGAAGTTAAAAACGCAGTGGATGTTCCGGTAAGTGCTTATCATGTAAGCGGCGAATATGCCATGATTAAAGCTGCTGCAAAAATGGGTTGGTTAAACGAAGAGAAAGCAATCATCGAAAGTTTAACATCCATCAAGCGTGCCGGTGCCGATTTAATTGCAACATATTTTGCAAAGGATGCAGTAAAATTAATTTCATAACCCTTAATAATTTTTTATGTATATCATCGAATTAACTTATAAAGTTTCTACCGAAGAAATTGATAAGAACTTGGATGCACACATGGAATTCATCGAAAAATATTTCAACACCGGGCACTTTTTGGCATCGGGTCGCAAAGAGCCACGTACCGGCGGAATTATTTTGGCAAAAGCCGCAACAAGAAAAAGAATTGAAGATATTGTTTCCAAAGATCCTTTCAACATCAATGGATTTGCCGATTACAGGATCATCGAATTTAAAGCCACAAAAAACACCAAAGAGTATAAAACATTTATCGGTGAAGACGAATATGTTGGATAAATAGTTTTTTATTGAGCCAACTGCAAATCATTGCTGGGCTTGAGTTGCGTCGCACTCTTGTACGCTTTGTTCTTTATTCGGCTTTGTAAATAAAATTATCTTCTCATTCCCGGAAACTTACCGCCCATGGGCATTTTGTTCATCATGCCCATCATCTTTTTCATTTGCTCAAACTGTTTCATAAAAGCATTTACATCATTCAAATCTTTTCCGCAACCTTTGGCAATGCGTAATTTTCTTTTCTGATCAATCAAATCAGGATTACTTCTTTCAGCCGGTGTCATACTTTGAATAATTGCTTC